>JACQFU010000624.1 GCA_016199905.1 Candidatus Wallbacteria bacterium | reverse complement strand
GAGATCGCGGTCGAAGGCGCCGCGCTCCACCTCGTCCTTGAGGTTGCGCGTGGTGGCCGCGATCACCTTGAGATCGGCCTCGACCTCCTCGTCGCTCCCGACGCGGCAGAAGACTCCTGAGGCGAGCAACTGGTCGAGGCGCGCCTGCGCGGAACCCGACAGCAACTCGACGTCCTCGAGGAACAGCACCCCAGCCCGGGCACGCTCGACCTGCCCTGGTTGGGCCGTGCCGCCGCCGCGCGTGCGTCCTTCGGTCCATCCGAACAATCGCCTCTCCGCCTCCGTGTCACGCCAGGCGCCGCAGGGGAAGTGGAGAAACGGACGCTTCGAGCGGTTCGACCAGGCATGAATTGCCCGGGCATGCGTCTTCTTTCCGGTGCCCAGTTCCCCTACCAGCAGCAGAACTTCCAAGTCGACCGCCGCCTGCTGGGCCTTCCCCAGAGCTTCACGGCTCTCTCGCGAGACGGCCACCAACCCCGCTACTCCTCGGATGGGCGCACCCAAACTCGGCGGTGGCAGCGGCGGCAACTCGTAATCGAGCGCCTGCGGGGCCGCCGCTCCCCGCTTCTGGCGCGGTTTGGACGGTGAAGCGGCGCCGCGAGCCGGGCCGGATCCTCCGCGCGCGGCCGAAGCCACTCGGGCCGGGACGGGAAGGCGCCGCGGTCCATGACCCAAAGCAGCGTCCGACTCGTCCGACACCCAATCCGGCGACGCGTAGTCCGGTACTTTTCGTTCGTCCTGGTCCCCTTGCTCGTCGCTCAGGTCCAGGCCGTAGTCGTCGCTGACCGGGGCTGTGTCGGGTGCGTCCCCCCAGACGTCGGCTCCGCCCAAGTCCAGGTCCGGCTGCGGCGGGGCAGGTTTCGGCGGCGCCTGGGCCTCCGACCGCCGCTTCTCCAGCTCCTCCTCGATCTCGCGGAGCTTGCGATTGGCCGTCTTCAGCTCCTCGGCAGTCTTCAGGAAGCGCTGGTGCTGTTCGGCCAGTTGCGAGGCCAGACGTTGCCGCTCCAGCCCCACGGCTGCCCACTGGGCGCACTGTTCGAACATCATCAGTCCCCGCGCCAGGAGGCCCGGATCCTCCTTGCATCCATCGGCGTAAAGCGCGCCCAGGACTCGGTCCGACGACTTGAGGGGCGCGCAGATTGCCTCCCGCATCGCGCGCAGAAGAGGCTTGGCTCCGAAGACCTGCTCGTCCAGCCCCGGCAGGCCGCTGCGGGTGATCTCCTCGGTTGCGGCAGCGTGCTCCACCAGTTCGAGGGCGAACATCTCGCGCTCCTCGTCTTCGATGTCGGTGCTGTCGGCGCTGCGGCACAGCTTCGCTTGCCACGTCTCGGGCTGGCCTATGCGGGCCGTCTTGACGAGCAGGAATCCCCGGCGGGCGTGGACCGCGGCAACGGCTTCGTCGATCACTTGGCGCAACCCGTCGTCTACGCCTTGCTGGGGACCCAGTAGAAGGGCGGTCAATGCGGCCAGGCGCTGCAACTCGTCGAGGTAGGGAGAGGACGCAATCGGCGACGGGAGGGGGGCCGCTGGTGGAGGAGCCAACTTCGGCAGAATCCGGACGACCTGGGTTTCCTGCGGCGACAGCGGCGTGGCGGCCGGGGATGCGGGCTGGGGCTTGGAGCCTTCGGGGACCGGAGCCGCAGCGCCGGCGTTCGGCGCGCCCGGGTCGGCAGCTTGCGCGGCTTGCTGGGTGCCGGCGCCGTTGCCTTCGCCCGCCGGGCTCGGTGCGGGAGCCGGCATCCGCAGCAGGATCTTCGAAACCAGCTCCTCATCCCGTCGAGTCAGGAAGATGAAGTCGGCGACACCGCCCACGTTGATGACGTCGCCGTGGGCCACGTTGGCCCGGATGACCCGCTTGCCGTTGAGGTAGACGAAGTTAGTGCTGTTGAGGTCCTCTACCTGCACCCCGGACGGGTCCGAAACGACGCGCGCGTGGCGTCTGGAGATCTGGCTGTCCTGCAGCACGATCTGGTTGCCCGGCAGACGTCCGATGACGATCGGATAACTCTCGAAGCGATGCTCCTGGGCGACCTTCTGGGCGACGATGTGCAGCAGGATCGGCATCGGGATGCGGCGTCTTCGGGGGCACCCAGCGGCTGCCCCTGCTCATGCTTTGCGACGGGACCGTTCGTTCGTCAATCCCGGCGCCGCTGCCTGGCGTCACTGCTTTTCGGTGTTCCAGCCGGGCTGCATCAGGCGAGTGTAGACGGAGGGGAGCGAAACCTTGGTACGGATCTCGAGGCTGTCGCTCTGCTGGGCCAGCTTGAGCGTGAGGCCGATCAAGACGATGCGCTTGACCTCGTCACCATTCTGCTGCGTGAAGTCGAACGGGTGCATCTTCACGTCGTCGTCCTTCTCGAGATCGCGCTCTTCCAGGACCCAGGCCGTGAAGATCTCAGGCTCGCACTTCTCCACCACGAATACGGTCTGGCCCTTCTCGAGTCCCACGGCACGCTCGAGCCGCACGTTCCTTTCGCCCCGCACCAGCTCGTAGCGAATCGTTTCCAAGACCGGCTTCTCTCCGGTGTAAGCGTGGGCATCCTCCTCGGCGGGGCTGCCGACATGGTACTTCTGGAACTCGATGCCGTTGGCCTTCACGGCGGTCACGGACTCGGCCATGCGCAGTTCCCGAACCATCCTCTCCAGCGCGGTGTTGGACAGCTCGTTGAGGATTTCCTTCTGCTGTCCGCGCCGCCAGGTGTCCAGACCGCCGAAGTGGAAGAACCAGATGCTGCCCAGCAGCATGACGCTCACGCCGAAGCTGACCATGAGTTCTATGAGAGTGAAAGCTCGCCTCATAGGCCGCGGTCCGAGACGATCGTGGAAACCTCGAGCGATCGGTGATGGGTGAGCTTGGTATTGATGGTGACCGTCACCGTGACCTTCTGGAGGGCCAGTCCCGGCGTCGAGGGATCCGTGACGTCCTTGATGCGGGTAACCCGCCGGAAGCCGTCGTACTCGCGCGGGTAGAGCTTGTAGTCACGGCCGTAAAAGCGTTTGTAGTTGCGTTCGAACTTCGCTTGCACCGACTCCGGCAACTGACTCACTTCGGTGAGCACGTCGCTGAAGTTCTCATAGAAGACTTTCTCGTTCTGTCCCCAGCGGGCTAGCGGCCCGAATTCGTCGAGGAAGATGTTGTCGGTGAGCCGTTTGCCGTGCACGAAAATTTCCCAATCGCTGCGCAGGTTCCTGGCTGGCATGACGCGAAGCTCCTCGAGATGCTCCCGGGCCAGGTTGTAGGCGATGAGGTACTCGCGGTTCTTCGACGCGCCCATCCAGCCCGTGCGCAGCACGTTGAGAAACGGGCTGATGAATATCGCGAAGAGCGTCATCGCCAGCAAGATTTCCATGAAGGTGAATCCACCAGCGCCCCTCCGCATGGAGCGGGACATCTGGGCGACGCCGGCGGTTCCCAGGAGCACCGCCGAGCCAACGGCGCACGTCGCGAAGGCCCAGGAGAGGCCGAACCAGGCCAGTGCCGCGCACCAGATGCAAACGAGCGTCAGCTCCACGAGCATGTACCGCGGCGAGAAGGGTGTTCCGCAATGCCGGCAGCGGCCGCGCAGGAATACGTACGAAAGCACCGGCACCAGATCGGGGACCTCCAGCACGTGGTTGCAGTTAGGACAATGCGAGCGCGGGAAGACGATCGACTCTCCGCGCGGGATGCGCCAGATGCAGACGTTGAGAAAGCTCCCGACCAGCCCCGCAAACAGCCCGACAAACGGGAGCTGAAAAGCCAGCGGCAGGTCGGCGAACGCCCCCAGTGCGCCAGCGACCTCGGAGAGCATTCGGCGGTCCTCAGAGCCCGCACAGCGAGCGGACGTGCATGTCCACGAGCCTGAACAGCGGCGACAGAACGCCGGACAGCAGGAGCACGATGCCGACCGCGGAGATCAGCATCTGGTTCTGCCGGTAGGCCATGCGCTGAGCGGGCGGAAGCGCTCTCTCGAGCAAGTAAGAACCGTCGAGCGGCGGCACCGGGATCAGATTGAACACGGCCAACGTTGCATTGAGAATCGCCGAGAGAACCAGAGCCTGGAGGGCCAGCAGCTTCCACCACGGCCACCAGATGACGGTCGCGAATTGCAGCGCCGGGAAGAGTCCGCGCACCCCCAGGATACAAAGGGCGCACAGCAACAGATTCATCGCGGGTCCGGCCATTGCGACCAGCACCTGATCGCGTCCCGGCTTGCGAAAGTAGGCCGGATTGATGGGGACCGGCTTGGCGTAGCCGAAGTGAGCGACGAAGATGAGCAGCGTGCCTATGGGGTCCAGATGGGCTCGAGGGTCCAGGGTCAATCGGCCCATCGCCCGAGGAGTCGGGTCTCCGAGCTTGGTGGCGACGAAGGCGTGGCCGTACTCGTGAAGCGTGATCGCGACCACGAAGATGGCGATTTCCGCCAGGAAGTTGACCAGCGCAGCTCCAAGCGACTCTCCTCGCGGCACCGATTGCAGGAACTGCCAGACCAGCACCAGCACCATCAGTTGGACGAGTCTGTTGCGGTCGATCACGAGAGTCAGTCTACCATCGCGGTGCCCTCGAAAACCACGTCGGAAAAGGGTTTTCCGCGCCTCGGTTGACTTCCGGACGTCCGATCGGTAGACTGTGCGACTGTCCGGCGATCCGCTGCCGGAAGGGGTGCGGGCCCTTAGCTCAACGGATAGAGCGTCGGCCTCCGGAGCCGTAGATAGGCGTTCGATTCGCCTAGGGCCCACCACCGTCGCTGGAATGGGACCGGGGGGATTACGCGGCGGGAGCGCCGGCGACTGCCTGGCCGCGCGAGACCCGGCCGCTGGCGGCGATGCCTCCCTCGTCGGCGGAGGCCGCCACGAACTCGCTGGCGTCGCTACCGACGAACTGGAAGCCCAGTCGCTCCGCGTTGGTGCGGAACAGCATCTCGATCCCGTTGCTGGTCCGCGTGGTGGCGGCGTGCGCCGTCAAGGCGATGAAGGCAAGGATCAGCGTCCACTCGACCATGCCTTGTCCTCTGCGATTGCTTTGGAGCTTGCGAATCATTTCAAAGACCTCCTGGCGTGCGCGTCGCGCTCAGAGTCGCTTCCACCTGGGTGCGAGGAAACAGAACGTGTCGACGACCCACCGGCCGTCTTCCTGCATGAGCTCGAAGTAGCCTTGGGCTTCACCCTTCTCGAACATCACCTGGTAGAACAGGTCGCATTGTCGAGCGCTCCAGGGCGTGGAGGCCTTCTGCAGCGAGAAGCCGGTGACCCGGCCGAGCTTGGCCTCCAGCAACTGGACGTCTCGGGCGAAACGGTCCGGCGGTTCGGCATCCTTGAGCCACGAGCTGAAAAACCTTTCGCGCCCCGTACCCCAGGCGTGCTTCGCAGCTGCCTCGAGGAAGCCGCCAGTGGAACGAGAGGCGGTGGCCGTCACGTCGCGCTGGTTGGTCAGGATGACGAGCGCTATGACGACGATCACCAGCGCTGCGAACCGGGTCAGCCGGGCGATCTTGCGTCGCAGTTGCCAATTGCGTCGGATGGAGGACGCGTCGGACAGCTCGGTCTGAGTGACGCGGACTTCGTTGGATCGCGCCTCTTCCTGAAGGCGTTCCGGTGTCCTTTCGCGGGCCTCGCGGCGAGTGCGCCGGTGTCCGACGTTCTCGCGGATCCGCTGGATCTCCTCCAGCAGGCTGCGGCGCCGGCGGCGCTGTTCGGAAACCGGACGCCCTGTCGCCAGAACTGTCATGACCGTGAGGCTCATCGCGTCACTTCCCTCGGCCCGGGAGTCCTTTGTTGAAGCCATCTTTCGTGTTTCCTCGCTCAGTCTCTTCGTCTCGGGCCACCCCTCCAAGGGCAAGGCCGGTGCCAGATTGGAAACGCTCGAGGTCCCAACCCCTCACGCAAGGGGCTCCGCCTGAGAGTCTTGGTTTTGAACAGGAACCAAGACCCTCCGGGGAGGTTGTCGTGTTTGCCTTCCTGTCACCCTACGACCCCGATGACCACAGGTTTGAACGACACTCCTTTCGGAGATTGAACTGGCTCCCTGTTGGCTGTAATCTGACCGAGCGGCTGGTGGACCAGGAAGCCCCGCCGCAGCTCGTGCGCAAGTGGCCCCCTGCCACTGATTGGGAGGAACAGGATGCCGTTCGATGTTTTCGTCACGTACTCCGGAATGCGTGGTGCGTCTTTTGCCAAAGCGGCTGCTTCAACTCTCTGGGACGTCTTCTACCTCCAGGCAGGCCGGCATCAATCGGCTGCAGACCCCGATGAGGAGACCGACGAGGCGACGAGGAAAGCCTTAGCCGGGTCAAGGGCGCAACTCGTAATCCTCACTCCGGAGGCTTTGGAGTCAAAACGCGTCCAGAAAGAGGTCAGCTTGGGGAGCGAACTGAGGAAGAAAGTCGTCTGCTATCGCGATAGCAGGGTGACCGACGACAGGCTCACAGGGGCGCTAGCGTCACTGCGGCCGCAGACATTCCATTCGACAAAGGACCTCACGGCGAAGTTGAGCAGCAGTGATCGGTGGGGAATACCCGTCATCATCCCGACCGCCGGGGGAGAGGCAGGGATCAGCCCATTGAATCTGCTCATACCGAAGACCATGCTCCCTGTCGCCGGCAAGCCAATCCTCCATCACATCCTGGACTCCCTCGCGACCGCTCCGGAGGCGTTCTCAGCGGTCGTGATGCTTGTGGGCCGTAACAGGGAGGTCATCGAGTACTGGGCCAGCCTGTTCCCTGGAAAACTCCCGGTCCGGTGTGTCGAAGCGCAAGTAAACACGTTGCCGGCTGCGTTGAAGCGGCTGCGCTTGAAGACATCGTTTCTCCTGTATTTCTCGGACATCCTTCTCGAGGATGAAATCAGCTGGACAAAAGTGCTCGCAGACCACCGGCACCTCAGAGACCACCACAAAGTCATTGGCACACTCCTGGCCAGCCGAGCCTACCAGCTGGACATCGGAACGATAACCCCCGCGGCACAGGGCCTTGCACTGATCAAGGGATTTTCCGAGAAACCCCCGACCCTGCTCCACGATCTGGCCAACTTGGGGGTGTCCGTATTCGAGCCTGGATTCGTGCCCTACTTGCACAACTCGGACGAGAGTGTGTTCGGCGATTCCCTGATGCGTGCCGTGAAGGCGGGCCAGGAGTTCGGATACTATACGCATTCCCGTTGGCATCACATCCAGACCATTGGCGCCTGGTTGGCCGCCAACGACGCTTATGCCAAACACCAAGGCAGTTGATGCGTCTGGATCCCGAGGAGACACGTAGGCTCACCGAAACGCCATACGGACGGACAAATCGTAGTACTGCTCGGCCTGAGCGCGATCCGTCTGCAGGAGAGCGTAGTAGGCCCGCGCGCAACTCGTGTGATGCCATTTGCCTGAAAGCAGATGGTCGATCTTGAGCTTGGCCACCATCCTCCTCTTCTTGCTCCGATGCCGCTGCAGGTCCTCATAGGCCTCCCACAGGGTCGTCAACACGTGGGCGCGCTCACGCTGGAGATCGTCGCGGTCCAGTTGAAAGAACCCAATCGTGACCAGCGCGCGTCGATGCGCATGACCGTTCGCGACTTTCACAATCGGAGTCGTCCCCAGGAATCCGATCAGGTCTTCCGGGTCGTCCGTATCTGCGTAATCGCCTATGGGAAAGAGGAGATAGGGTTTCTCGGCCCTCAGCTTACGCACGTCGTCCTCTTGGGTTCTTCTTGGTCCGGCGATGGGGAATCGGTCCCCCTTGAGGGACGAGTTGCACGTCTTGCAGGAGGCGCCATAGTTCAGGACGTTGTGTGCTAGCAGGTAATAGCCCTCCGCGGATGCGCTGCCCAGGGGGAACCCGGAGATGAGGCCGAGATCGCGCTTGCTGGCGGCGGGCGGCCACGAATGGACGGCCTTCTTGGGGCGATAGTGCTCCACGTCGCGCTCGACGTCGCTGATCGGAGCCCGCGGAAGGCACCTCTCGCAATACAAGCACTTCGAGCTCTGCAGTTCGGTGAAAACCGACTTCACGTCTCTCCAGGGCGGACCGCCCTCGACGAACTTCTTGACCTTCCTCGCCTTGTCGGTCCAGTTGCGGGCCTTCTCGAGCCATCCGGGAGCTTGGCTCTCGATGCGCTTCATCAGCTCCAAGACCGTGACGCGGTATCGAATCATGTCCGGGTGAGTGCAAGACGAGAACGGCCGCGCGTAGCGGACTTGCGTGAAGGCTTCCGGGTATGGTCTGAGGGAGTGTGCGGATCGAGACCGATGGCCATGATCCGCATCATTTCCCACGATGCCTTGGCGTCGCCTTGCCGAGCAAGCTTCCTCAGTTCCTCGATTCGGTCGACCGCCTGGGGGGCCCGAGTCGTCCTTAGCTTGAAGAGGGAGCTGGTCAGCACTTGGTCGGAAGCCAGGCCATACACCGACTCCGCTGCCGGGGCAATTGTAGCTTCGCCGTTCTTGTCGACCTCGAGAACGCACAGGTTTGCCGAGGCAACCGAACCGGCGACTATCGGACTGTGGGTCGTAAAGACGAATTGCAGGTTTGGGAGAGCCGCCGACACAGTCGATACGACACTACGTTGCCACTCGGGGTGCAAATGCCGGTCAATCTCGTCGACCAGCACCAGTCCGCGGTTATCCACGAGCTTGGCGCCTGCCGGACATCCCATGCACACGTGGTAGAGCAGATCCGTGATCCAGCCGACGTACCCGCGATAGCCATCGGAGAGCGCTCCAAAGGGAATCTCGATAGCTCGGACCAGATAGAGATACTGGTTCGGCCATCGATTCTCGTCCAGCTGGGAGGCGAACTCGACCTCGGCAGGCAGAAGCGAGTTCATCAGGGCGACGACTTGCTTGAATCGAGTGGGATTCTCAAACTTGAGCTTCGGGAGCCAAGTCTCCAGAGGTGTCAAGGTGACCTCGTCTTCGATCAGCGAGGCGACCCGCTGGTAGCGAAGCACGCGCTGGTCGCTGCGGAACGGCCGGTCAGAAGACTTTCGCGGCTCCACGCGGCGAGTGGCGGCGTAGCCGACGACGAAGAAGGCTGCCGAGCGGTCGTCGAAGTACTGTAGGGAGAGTTCCTTCGGAAGGGATCTGCTTTTCCGCCGGGGCAAGACGCAACGTTCGTGGGCGTGCCGGCGATCGATGATCAGCTCCACCTGAAACGGACCGCGCGCCTGGCCCAATCCTGGACCCTGCCGAAAGTCCTGCTGATGCAAACCAAGCGTTGCCGATAGGGCAGCCCTGCTGTGCCGAGCCCTTTTGTTGATCAGGTCAATGGGCACGAAGCCGGATTGCTCTACGAGAACCGGCGCCAAGACCCCCAATGCCAAGGCACCGAGCAACGTCGACTTTCCGGAGCCATTTTCGCCAAGCAGTACGTTGACGTTGGCCATGGCGCCCGGGGCATCGATCGGACGGCCAGGGTATTGAAGCTCCCAGTCAGCTCGAGAGAACGCCCGAAAGTTCGCTACGTGTAGCTCCTGAACGTACATTGGCTTTTCGCCACAGAGCCTAGGCCGCCTGTTCCAGGGAGTCAAGGCGCCCTGCCCTGGTCTCGGACGACACGTCATTTACTTGGAATCTCACCTGTGCTAGAATTCGCCCTTCGACG
>JACQFU010000620.1 GCA_016199905.1 Candidatus Wallbacteria bacterium | reverse complement strand
TGTCGAACCACGAGGGATGCGGAGTGCCCCGCCCTTCCACTGAGCTTGTCGAAGGGTCAGGGCGAGCGAAAAAGTAGAGGAACTTGAGGACCACCACACTAGCGACATGATCGATCGGGCGCTGCCATGGGCGGTCGAGGTGAGACCGGAGGAGGTCCGGGCGCTGGCCTGGTCCTTCCTCTATCACTTCTGCCTGATGGCGGGTTACTACATCCTGCAGCCGCTGCGCGACGAGATGGGGATCGCCACGGGAAGCGAGGACCTGCCGGCGCTCTTCATCGCGTCGATGGTCCTCATGATTTTGATCAACCCGGTCTTCTCGGCGCTGGTCTCCCGGATGCCCAGGAGTCGATTCATCCCGCTGGTCTACCGGTTCTTCATGGCGAACCTGCTGCTGTTCTACGGGCTGCTCTCGACCCAGCCGCCGGAGCGGCAGGCGCGAGTGGCGCAAGCCTTCTTCCTGTGGGTCGGGGTCTTCAATCTGTTCGCGGTCTCCATCTTCTGGGGATTCCTTGCCGACCTGTTCGACCCGGGGCAGGGCAAGCGGCTCTTCGGCTTCATCGGCGCCGGCGGGACGCTGGGACAGCTCGCGGGCTCGGCTGCGACGGCCGGGTTCGCCCGTCTGGTCGGCCCACTCAACCTCTTGCTCGTTTCGATACTGTTGCTCGAGGCGGCTGTCTTCAGCGTCCGGATGCTCTCGAAACTCTTCAAGCCCGACGCCGGCCCTTCCCCGCCGGCTGGCCTTCCGTCCGGAGGGGCCTGGAGCCGGGACGCGTTCGAGGGTATCGAACTGATCGCGGGTTCGCCGTACTTGCTCGGGAGCTGCCTCTACATGTTTCTGTACACGTTCACGTCGTCCTTCCTCTACTTCGAGAAGGCGACGGTCGTCGGCGCGAGCCTCAAGGACCCGGCTGCCCGCACGGCGTTCTTCGCGCAGCTCAACCTGGTCGTCGGGTTCCTCACCGTGGCAATCCAGCTCTTCTTCACGGGGAAGTTCCTTTCCCGCCTCGGCGTGAGTCTCGCGCTGGCGCTGGTGCCGTTGCTCACGGCAGTCGGGTTCGTCGGGCTGGGCTGTTTCCCGGCGCTCTTCGTCTTCGCGGGCTTCGACGCAATCCGCAAATCGGCCAACTACGCCGTCGCCAGGCCGGCCCGTGAGGTGCTCTACACGGTGGTGACGCGTGAGGAGAAATACAAGGCGAAGAGCTTCATCGACACGTTCGTCTATCGCGGAGGCGACGCGCTGGCCGCGGCGGCCTTCACGCTCTTGACGCGCCTGTCGCTGGGCTTCTCGGGGATTGCGTTCAGCGCGGTGCCGTTTGCGCTCGTCTGGCTCGTGAACGGTCTCGCGCTCGGCAACAGCCAGAAGGCACTGGCCGCCGCCGGCGAGCGCCAGCAATGCACCACGTCCGCGCGATAGACCCGGGAGGCCGGGCTGCTAGTCGTCCGTCAGCAGCGACATGAGCTTGCCGAACATGCCCTGGTACTTGTGCCTGCGCTCGCCTTCCTCTCGCAGCCGCTGGCTGGCGGCGGGATCTCCGAAGACCGAGTCGGAGCCGGTCGGCAACTTGCCTTCCAGGTACTGCGGCAAATCCCGCGGCGAGGAGAGCGCCTTGTAGAGCACCTCCGCCACGAACGCCACGGTCCGCTTGCTCTTCGACGGAGGGTTGTCCACCAGCCTTTCGAAGGCGATCTTCAGCGTGTTCAGCTCCGCGTGATCGTCGGAGGTGGCCGAGGTGATATCCGGCAGGCTGTCCGGGTCTTCACCCTTGACCTCGGGGCTCAGGAAGTACTTGCGGCGCAGTCGCGGCAGCTTGCCGTGCGCAGTCATCAGCCCCTTGTTGCACTCGAAGTCGACAACCAAGTCCGGCACGAGCAGCATCCGGAAGTGAACCACGTCGCCGTCGGCGTTCTGCCAGACGGCCAGCTCCATCCGGTCGCCCTGAAACTGCCTGCGGCGCAGACCCGGTACGTCCTGTTTGACCAACCTCTGATTGACTTCTTGAGTTACCATTGAACCCTCCGTTGCCACGAGCCTCGACGCGACTCCGTGATGCACATCACCATACCACCGCGCGTCGGGCGCTTGGGCTGCTTCGAGGCTGGATGAAGACGAGACAGGCAATTATCTCGATGGTGCTTCTGGGTCTTGCGACCCGCGGCGTGTGCGGCGCCCCCCCTGCCCCGCGACCGGTTTTCGACTGCCGCGTGCCGCTGGCGCCGTTGATGGCCAAGCTGCGCGCAGCCGGCGGAGACGTGACTCGCATTCTCTATGTCGAAAGAGCGGTCGATCTCACGCGATTGAAGGCGGGTGCGCGGTACAAGTTTTCGCTTCCGGTCGCTGGGCGATTCGCCATCGGCCCCGAACCCGCCGAGGTGAGTGGAAGCGTCTACTCGCACCCGATTCTGTCCGGCGGCCGGCCCGTGCTGGCGGCGGGCGGCATTCGGGTCGACCACGAAGCGGGCAAGCTGGTGAAGGTCACAGTCGATCAGGACAGCCAGTCGTACTGCCCGACGGCCGATTGTCTCCAGGCAGCGCTGGAGTCGCTGGCCGGCGTCGGCGTTCCAGTCGAGGTCCTGCGGGTCGAGAACCGCACGCCCGAGTGCGTCGAGAACCATCCGAATCTGTGGCCCCCGATCTGGGTCAAATCGGACGCCGCGGCGACGACGCCGACGGCGAACTTCTCGGCACCTGCGCCCGTGCGCGCAACCACGGCGGTCTCGAACTCTCCGGCGCTGCAATCGAAGCCGGGAATCGTCGACGTCAGGCCGTAGCCGGCTTCGGCATGCGCTGTCGCCGCATCGTGGTGGTCCACGGCACCGTGCAAGGAGTCGGCTTCCGGCCGTTCGTCTATCGAACCGCGGTGGCGCTCGGGCTGAAGGGCGCCGTCTGGAACGAGAGCGGCGGCGTGGTCATCGACGTCGAAGGCGACCCTTCGGCCGTCCAGGCGTTCCTGCGCGAGCTGGGCGACGGCGCCCCGGCCGTCGCGCGCGTGGAGTCGATCGAACAGAGCGAGTCGGAGCTCGCGGGTCACCAGACCTTTGCAATCCTGGAGAGCAGGCCGGGGGCGACCCAGCACGCGCGCGTCTCGCCCGACCTGGCGGCCTGCCCTGCCTGCCTGGCCGAGATGAACGACCCGGCCGATCGACGCAACCGGTATCCGTTCATCAATTGCACGGACTGCGGCCCGCGCTACTCGATTGTCAGCGAGCTTCCCTACGACCGGCCGCGAACGACGATGGCGAACTTCGCGATGTGCCGACCGTGTGCGGCCGAGTACGTCGAACCGAGCCACCGGCGCTACCACGCGCAGCCCATCGCCTGCTCCGATTGCGGGCCTCGGTTGACGGCCGTCGGGCTCGACTCGGGCGACGACCCTGTCGGCTCCGCCGTGCGAGCGCTGCGTCGCGGGGCGATCGTCGCGCTCAAGGGACTGGGCGGCTTTCACCTGGCATGCGATGCGACCGATGAGGCGGCCGTTGCGACCCTGCGCCGGCGCAAGGAGCGGTGGGACAAACCCTTCGCCGTGATGTTCCCGTCGCTCTCCGCGCTCGAACACGCCGCCGTGGTCGACGACTCCGAGCGCGCTTCGCTCACCTCCCGGCGCGCGCCCATCGTGCTCCTGAAGCGACGCCCGGAGGCTGGGCTGGCGCCGAGCGTGGCCCCAGGGCTCGACGAGCTGGGCGCGATGCTCCCGTATACGCCGCTCCACCACCGACTGCTGTCGGAATTCTCGGGGCCTCTGGTGATGACCAGCGGAAACCGTTCGGAGGAGCCGATCGCCTGGGACAACCAGCTTGCGCTCGGGGCCCTGGGCCCGATAGCCGATGCGTTCCTGCTGCACGATCGCGATATCGTGGCGCCGCTGGACGACTCGGTGGTGCGCCGGTTCCTGGGCCGCGAGCGGGTGCTGCGCCGCGCGCGCGGGTATGTTCCCGAGACGCTTCCGCTGGGCGTGACAGGCCCCGACGTGTTCGCGGCCGGCGCGGATCTGAAGAACGTTTTCTGCCTGGCACGGGATGGGACGGCGGTACTCTCCCAGCATCTGGGCGATCTCGAGGGACTCGAGGTCCAGAGGTCTTTCGAGAGAGTGCGCGACCACCTGCGGCGTCTCTTCGATGTGCGCCCCCGAGCCGTCGCGCACGACCTGCATCCCGACTATCACAGCGCCCGGCTCGCACTGGACCTGGGACTGCCCGCCGTGGCCGTGCAGCATCACCACGCCCACATCGCCAGTTGCCTGGTCGAGAACGGCCGCGACGAGCGCGTCATAGGCGTCGCCTGGGACGGCGCCGGCTTCGGTCCGGACGGCACCGTTTGGGGAGGCGAGTTCCTGCTTGCCGACCTCGACGGCTTCGAGCGCGCCGGCAGGCTGCGCCCGGTTCCGATGGCCGGCGGCGACCTGGCCGCGCGTGAGCCCTGGCGACTGGCGCTGGCTCATGCCGTCGAGGCCGGGCTGCCGTGGCCCGGCGCGCGCTCGCCCAAGACCGAGGCTGTCGAGGCGATGATCCGCAAGCGCGTGCTGACGACTCCCACCTCCAGCGCCGGGCGTCTTTTCGACGCCGTGGCCTCTCTGGCGGGACTGCGGGACGCGTGCAGTTACGAAGGCCAAGCCGCGATGGAGCTGGAGGCCGCAACGCTCGAGCTGGACCTGCCGCCCTACCCTTTTCCCGTGATCGACGGGACGCTGCTGGAGCTGGACGCGCGCCCGCTGATCGCGGCCGTTCTGGCCGATGCCCGGCGAGACGCCGGCCCCGGCGTCATCGGGTGGCGATTCCATGCGGCGCTCGCTGCGGCCATCGAGCAGGCATGCCGGCTGCTGCGCGCGCGCAGCGGCCTCGGGACCGTCGCGCTCTCCGGCGGGTGCTTCCACAACGTGAGGCTGGCAGCGCAGACAGTCGCCCGGCTGGAATGCGCCGGCTTCGAAGTGCTGCTGCAGGCGAGCGTCCCCTCAGGCGACGGCGGCATCGCTCTGGGCCAGGCGGCTATCGCCACGCGCCGGCTGGCGCGCGGGGCCGTCGGGCGCGGGCCCGTGTTGTAGAGTGCAGTCGGGGTCGGGAGAACGAACGGCGGAAACCTATGTGCCTGGGAATACCCGGAAAGGTGATCGAGGTGCGGCGCGAGCGAGACCTCCTCATGGGCAAGGTCGATTTCGGCGGCGTCGCCCGAAAGGTCTGCCTTGAGCACGTGCCCGACGCCGTGCCGGGCGACTATGTGATCGTCCACGTCGGCTTCGCGCTCTCGAAGCTCGACGAGCAGGAAGCCCGCCGCATCTTCGCGTTGTTGGAGGAGATGGGCCAGGTCGAGGGCGGTGCTGGCCAGTGAAGTACCTCGACGAGTATCGCGAGGCCGATTCCGTGCGGCGTTTGGCCGATCGGGTCGCGCAGACGGCCACTCGATCGTGGACGCTGATGGAGGTCTGCGGCGGCCAGACTCACAGCATTGTCCGATACGGAGTCGATCGCCTGCTGCCCCCGCGGATAGAGCTGGTCCACGGCCCGGGCTGTCCCGTGTGCGTCACGCCGCTCGAGACGATCGATCGCGCTCACGCCATCGCCTCGCAACCCGGAGTCCTCTTCTGCTCGTTCGGGGACATGCTGCGCGTGCCGGGTTCGCGCGGCGATCTGCTGCAGCTCAAGTCCTCCGGCTGCGACGTGCGCATCGTCTATTCGCCGCTCGACGCGTTGCAACTGGCGGAGGCCCATCCCGACCGGCGCGTGGTGTTCTTCGCCGTGGGGTTCGAAACGACGGCGCCGGCCAACGCAATGTCCGTCTACGTCGCCCGCAAGCGTCGCATCGCCAACTTCAGCGTGCTCGTCAGTCACGTGCGAGTGCCGCCCGCGCTCGAGGCGATCTTCCAGTCGCCCGACAACCGGGTGCAGGGTCTCCTGGGGCCCGGCCACGTCTGCACCGTGATGGGAACGTCCGAGTACGAGCCGCTCGCCCGCAAGTACGGCGTTCCGATCGTGATCAGCGGCTTCGAGCCGCTCGATCTCCTGGAGGGGATCTGGAAGACCGTGAGCCAGCTCGAGGAGGGCCGCGCCCAGGTCGAAAACCAGTACGGACGGGCAGTGAGGCCCGAAGGCAATCCGGCGTCTCTCCGCCTTCTGGAGGAGGTCTTCGAGACGGTGGACCGCAAGTGGCGCGGCATCGGGACGATCCCGGCGAGCGGCTTCGGGCTGCGCGAGGAGTACCACGCCTTCGACGCCGAGCGAATCTTCGGCGTGGCCGACCTGCAGACGCAGGAATCGACGGTCTGCGTCAGCGGAGAGATCCTGAGGGGACTGAAAAAACCCCCGCAGTGCCCGGCGTTCGGCAAGGAGTGCTCGCCCGAGACGCCGCTCGGGGCCACGATGGTGTCGACGGAGGGAGCCTGCGCGGCCTACCACGCGGCCGGACGGCATCTGCCCGAATCTCCGGAAAGCAGGTCCGCGTCATGAAGGACTTCAACGCGTCATGCCCGGTGCCCTTTGGCCGCTACGACCGCATCGTGCTTGGTCACGGCAGCGGCGGAAGGCTCACGGCCAACTTGATCCGAGACCTCTTCATGCCGGCCCTGGGCGGAGAGATCCTGTCGCGACTGGAGGACCAGGCCGTCTGCCCCGTCGACCTTCCCGCGGGAGCGCGATTGGCCTTCACGACCGACGCCTTCGTGGTCCGTCCGATCTTCTTTCCGGGAGGCGACATCGGCAGCCTGGCGATCCACGGCACGGTGAACGATCTGGCGGTCGGCGGCGCGCGCCCGCTGCTGATGAGCGCCGCGTTCATTCTGGAGGAGGGACTTCCGCTGGAGGACTTGGCCCGAATCGCGGCCTCGATGCGGGCCGCCTGCGAACAGTCGGGCGTCCAGTTGGTCACGGGCGACACCAAGGTGGTCGACCGCGGCAAAGGCGACAAGGTGTTCGTTACGACCTCCGGGATTGGGGTCGTTCCGCCGGGCGTTTCGCTGTCCATCAGCTCCGCGCGACCGGGTGACCGGCTGCTGGTCTCGGGGCCGGTCGGCGATCACGGGATCGCGATTCTCTCGGTGCGCGAAGGGCTGGAGTTCGAGACGCTGCTCGTGAGCGACTCGGCGCCCCTGGCCGATTTGACGCGCGTCATGCTCGAGGCGTGTCCGTCCATCGCCTGCATGCGCGACCCGACGCGCGGCGGACTCTCGAGCGCGCTCAACGAAATGGCGGCCGCCTCGAAGGTCGGCGTGAAGCTGGAAGAGACCGCCATTCCGGTGAGGCCCTCGGTCGCGGCCGCGTGCGAGGTGCTGGGCCTGGACCCCCTGTACGTCGCCTGCGAGGGCCGCCTGGTCGCGGCCGTGCGCGAGGCCGACTCCGAGCGGCTTCTCGAAGTGGTGCGTTCGCATCCTTTGGGTCGCGATGCAGCCTTGATCGGCCGCGTGGTCGAGGACCACCCCGGCATAGTGACGCTGCGCTCCCGCGCCGGCGGAGAGCGAGTAGTGTCGCTGCTCTCCGGCGAACAGTTGCCCAGGATCTGCTAGCGCCTTCAGCGTCCCTTCGGCCCCAGCTTCCGCGCCACGGGCTGCAACACGCGCCAGACGTTCTCGGCGATCACGCGGTGGCCGGCGGCGTTTGGATGGCCGTTGGGGAGCCACAGCTCCGGATGGCCCCAGACTCCGTCGAGCAGCCCCGGCGCCATCGGCACGTGGCGCGAGATCGCGACCGACTGGAAGGCCCTCGCGAATCCGTTTACCAGCTCGCTCCCGTACCAGGACGGCAGCCGCGTGGCGATCAGCACGACCTGGACCTTCCTGGCCTGCGCGCGCGTGACAATCCGATCGATGTTGAGCCGCAGTTGTTCGCTGGTCGGGGAAGCGCCGGCCCGCCGAAGGTTCGCGTCATTGGTCCCGAAGTTGACCACGAGGATGGAGGGCTTGAGCTTCAGGGCACTGTCGAGCCGCGCCAGCCCCTGAGCGGAAGTGTTCCCTCCCACGCCCGCATTCACGGTCTTGAACTGCAGGCGGGCTGTCCGGAGTTTCTGCTGGATGAGGGCCGGATAGGCTTGTGCCGGCTGAATCCCCGGCCCCTGAGTGAGGCTGTCTCCCAGGAACACGATCGGCCCGCCCGAGCCGCCGGCCTGCACGTCGACAAACTCCAAACCTCCCACCGGATCGAACGCCGGCTTCGCCGAGGCCTTCGCCGGATCGTCGCAACAGCCGGCCGCCATCGCCGCCGGGCACGCCCATCCCGCCAGCAGAGCCATCCCGAGGCTCGTTGCGACCGCCATTGCCCGCATCCGTTGCTCCCTTCGATCCGCGCGACCGGCCGCACCTGCCGCCAGCCATCCACCTCACTGTATGCGTCCCTGACCGGGAAGTTTCGCCCTTCTGCCCGCCCTACTCGCTACTCGCTGTTTGTCCCCCGTAGTACACTCGCCCCGGCGATTGGATACCGGAGGCACGAAATGGACACGGTTGGGCCACTCGAAATTCGCAACGGATTCCTCGACAGCTATCGGGACGTGCTCACGCCCAAGGCGCTCGACACGCTCGCGGCGCTCGCGCCTTTCGAGGCCGCCCGGCAGGACCTGATGCGCGCCCGGATCGAGCGCCGCCTGGACCGCTTCCAAAATCGCCGGCGAATCGGTTTCCTCGACGCCGCGGCAGCCATCGCCGGTACGAAGCTCACCGTCGCCGACGCCCGGGAAGGGCGCTTCGAAGGCAGCGAGATCCCCGGCGACCTCCAGCGCCAGTGGATTCAAGGCACCGGACCGGCGTCGCGTCCCCGCTCCACCTTGCGGGAGACCATCCGCAACGTCGCCTACGCGCTGCTCTCCGGCGCCGACGGTTGGATGTTCGACGGCGAAGACGCTTTGGGCCAGGTCGACTCGATGTCGCTCGACAATCAGCGCAGCCTGCGGCTCGCCCTGGCCTTCGATCCCTCGTTCCTCGACACGGCCGAGCAGGTGGCCGGCGAGATGAACGCCTGGGCTCGCGGGTTCCTGGGCCGCCCCATCGTCGACGACTGGAGACGTCAGCTCGAGTTCACCACGCGGCTCTTCCGGCCTCGCGGCCTTCACCTGGACGACCGTCACCTGCGTCTTTCCGGCGGCGGCCGATAGGAGGTTCAAACTGCGAGTTCCGTCAACGGGCGGGATGACTGGGCCCTGGCGGGGCGTTTCCCGGGTGGACATGAGTTGCGCCGGGGGCGC
>JACQFU010000619.1 GCA_016199905.1 Candidatus Wallbacteria bacterium | reverse complement strand
GTCGAGTCCGGCGGGTCCCGGAGGCGTCATCGGCCCGCGCGGTGTTTTCCGTACCAGGCCAGGGTGCGGCCGAGACCCTCCTCGAAGGAGGTGCTCGCCGAGAAACCGAAAAGCTCGCTAGCCCGCGACACGTCCAGGCACCTCCGCGGCTGGCCGTCGGGCTTGGTGGCGTCCCAGCGCACCGAGCCTGCGAACCCCGTGAGCTTGCAGAGCAGCGTCACCAGGTCGCGGATGGAGATTTCGCTGCCGGAGCCGATATTGACGGGCTCGTCGCCGTCGTATCGTTCCGTGGCGGCGACGATTGCGCGCGCCGCGTCCTCGACGTAGAGGAACTCGCGGGTGGCCGCGCCCGTGCCCCAGACCTCGATCTCCTCCGCGCCCTTGTCGCGAGCCTCGAGGCATTTGCGGATCAGGGCCGGGATGACGTGGCTGCTCTTCGGATCGAAGTTGTCGCGGGGGCCGTACAGGTTCACGGGCAACAGATAGATGGCGTTGAAGCCGTACTGCGCCCGGTAGGACTGGGCCTGCACCAGCATCACCTTCTTGGCGATGCCGTAGGGGGCGTTGGTCTCCTCGGGATAGCCGTTCCACAGCTCGGCCTCGCGGAACGGCACGGGCGTGAACTTCGGGTAGGCGCAGATCGTGCCGGCGGCGACGAATTTCTTGATGCCCCGCTTGCGCGCCACCTCCATCGACTGCACACCCATCATCAGGTTGTCGTAGAAGAACTCGCCGGGCCGCTCGCGGTTGGCGCCGATGCCGCCGACGACGGCCGCCAGGTGAACGACCACGTCGGGTCGCGCGTCGTCGAAGAGGCGCTCGACGGCACGCATATCCCGCAGATCGTAGGCCCGGGAGCGGGGGACGATGACGTTCTCGCAGCCGCGGCTTCTCAGCTGTTCGACGACGAAGCCGCCCAGGAAGCCGGAGCCGCCTGTGACGACGATACGCTGGCGACGGAGATCGAGTGCTGGGGGCATGAGGTTCGAGGGTACGCCCGACAAAACCGGGGAAGCCTAGCACAGGCGGACGGGAGGAAACCAGTCGCACTTGCGCCGGCTGCCCACCGCCACTAGAGTGGGGGCTCGAATCGAGGCGAGCTGTCCAGATGAGCGAAAACGGTCATGGCAGGAAGATCTCCGTTGTCGGATTGGGGTACGTGGGATTGCCGGTGGCGGTGGCCTTCGGCAAACGGGGACCCACCGTCGGGTTCGACGTGGACCGGCGGCGCATCGAAGAGCTGAAGAAGCGCCACGACCGTCGCAACGAGGTGAAGAGCGACGAACTGGGTCAGGCCGACATTCTCCTGACAGCCGATCCGGCCGACCTGAAGAGGGCCGATTTCCACATCGTCGCCGTTCCAACGCCGATCGACGAGGCGCGCCGGCCGGACCTGCGCCCCATTCTCGGCGCGGCCGAGATCGTCGGCCATCAGCTGAAAGCGGGCGACATCGTCGTCTTCGAGTCGACGGTTTACCCCGGCCTCACGGAGGAGGAGTGTGTCCCGGTCCTCGAGAAAACGTCCGGCCTGCGCTGCGGCGTCGATTTCACGGTCGGCTACTCACCGGAGCGAATCAATCCTGGAGACCCCGAGCACGACTTCGAGCGCATCACCAAGGTGGTATCGGGGCTGGACGCCAGGACGCTGGAGCTCGTGGCCGCCGTTTACGGTTCGGTGGTGAAGGCGGGCGTGCATCGGGCGCCCAGCATCAAGACGGCCGAGGCTGCCAAGGTGATCGAAAACACGCAGCGTGACTTGAACATCGCGTTGATGAACGAGCTGGCGATCATCTTCCACCACCTGGGTATGGACACGGGCGACGTGCTGGCCGCGGCCCGGACCAAGTGGAATTTCCTGCCGTTCTCGCCGGGCCTGGTGGGCGGGCATTGCATCGGGGTCGATCCCTATTACCTGACGCACAAGGCCGAGCAAGCCGACTACCATCCCGAGGTGATCCTGGCGGGACGGAAGATCAACGATTCGATGGGCCGCTACGTCGCCGCGGAATTGGTGAAGCGGCTGTTGAAGAACGGCCGTCAGTCCTCCCGATCGTTGCGCGTCACGGTCCTGGGCGTGACCTTCAAGGAGGACGTTCGCGACGTTCGGAACACGCGCGTGACGGACATCATCCGGGAGCTGAAGGAGTACGGCATCGCGGTGCAGTTGCACGACCCGGTGGCCGACCCCGACGACGCGCGCCGCGAATGCGGCCAGGAGTTGCTGGCCGTGGAGCAGTTGCAGCCTGCCGACGGCGTCATCATGGCGGTGCGACACGCGCCGTTCCGCCGGGCCGGATGGACCTTCGTCCAGTCGCTGTTGCAGGAAGGTCAGGGAGTGGTCGCGGACATTCGGGACTGTCTCGAGCGGTCGAAGACTCCCGCAGGCGTCGATCTCTGGCGGCTCTGATTTCAGGCGAGCGCGGCTTCCCAGAGCGCGTGGTAGCTCTCGGAAGCTCGAGGAAGCGAGAATTCCCGCAGGACTCGGTCGCGAGCGAGGTCGCCCAGGTTGCGACGTTGGTCGGCCGTGAGCCGGGCCAGCTCGACAAGGGCGCCCGCGAGGGCCTCGGGGTCGCGCGGCGGTACGACGCGTCCGGTCTCGCCCACGATCCACGCCGAATCGCCCGCATCCGTAACGGCGCATGGCAGGCCGGTGGCCATCGCCTCGCCTACGACGTTGGGGTAGGCCTCCGACCAGGAAGAGGAACAGAAGAGGTCGAGGCCGGCCAGGATCTTCGGAACGTCGTCTCGCTCGCCGAGCATGTGGAGTCGATCGACAATGCCAGCCCTTCGGACTTCAGTCATCCATTCGGCGTTGGTTTCGCCCACGCCGGTTCCCACGGCGACGAAGCGCAGGGCCGGTACTTGACGGGCGGCCAGGCCCGCGGCCCGGGCGAAGTTGGCATGGTCCTTCATCGGATGCCAGCGAGCGACATGGCCGATCAGCACCGTGTCCGGGCAGGCACCGAGTGCAACGCGCATCGATTCTCGGCCGACGGGATCGGGCCGCAATTGTTCGCAGTCGAAACCGTTGGGGATGAGGACGCTGCGGCCCGGGGCGAAGCCGTGGGCCTCGTGTTGAGAAGCACTGACACGTGAGCAGTAGACGATGGCGGCCGTGCTCTTCGACAGTGCTGCGCCGGCACGGATGACCAGCGCCGTGCCCGGCTTTTCGTTGGCCAGCGTGTAGAGCGAGCTGCGCACGTTCCAGAGCACGGGCACGCGCCGCGGCAAGAGCCAGCTCGCCAGCGTCGCGGCGAAGTTCCCGTGGTACATCCAGCCCTGCAGGCCGTCCGGATCGAGCCCGCGCAGCAATCGCGCGAGCCGGTACGCCCCACGAGGAGTCGGCCGGCCCTGCTCGAGCCCGACCGTATGGACGGCCACTCCGAGCTGGCGGAGCCGGGGTCCGTAGGTACCCTCATCCATTAGCGAGACCACGTGCGGCTCGAAGCGGCTTCGATCGGTTTGCGCGATCAGCCGGTAGAGCATGGCCTCCGCGCCGCCCATGCCGAGGCCGGTAATCACGTGTGCCAATCGGCGGGTCATCGACGCGACTGCTGCGCGCTCGACAGCACGGCGTCTATGTAGGCTGCATGGATGCGGGCCGCCTGCGGCTCCGGCACGAGCAGGGTGTTGGCCTTCGATGGACGGCCCAGTCCGATCAGCTCCAGCGAGTTGCCGCGGACAGGATGCGGAGCCGGCACTCCGACGAGAACCAGGTCCTCGCCAACCTCGAGGTCGTCGAGGGCACCCGGGTAGACCACTCGGGTTTCCGGAATGTTGGGCCTGGTCTCGAAGATCGTGAACGCGTAGGGACGAGCGCGGAAGAGACCGTACCAGCTGCCGATCTCCTCGCCGGCTGCGAACGCCATGGAACTTTCATTTCGCAGCGGGCCTCGTCGAACGACCAGCTTCGATCGCAGAGGTTCGAACGTCGAGCCGGCCTCGGATCTCAGCACCCGCTCGATCCACTCGGCCGATTCCTTCTGTTCGACGACAGGCAGTGCGGATGCCGGCTTTGGGTACAGGTTGGCCAGGCTCGCCTTGGCCAGCCCCAGAGCCAGCAGCAAGCCAAACGCTGCGGCCGTTCGGCGCACCGGCAAAGCTGCGGCGCCCCACGACCGGCACGCGTAGCCGGAGGCATCGTGCCACTCGGGCTTGGGAAACCGGCCGTCTCGCGCGCGAGCCAGCAACTGCCAGAACAGCCAGGTCGCCGTGGCGAGAGAGAGCCACTCGAGCGAATGCGTCAGGCGGGGATCGCCGGACATGGCCATCGATCCCAGTGTGGCCACCGAGGGAACCAAGACCGCAGGCAAGATCAGAATGGCGTCGAGACTCCAGAGCGCCAGTGCCGATCCGGCCAGCCAGAACAGGCAGAGCGCGCCTTGAGGCAGCAGCGCGACGGCTGTGAGCAGGCCCATTGCCGTGGGCCAGAGCCAGGGGCCCGGAGACACGGGACCTGCTGAGGCGGCAAGCCAGCAGACCACGAGTACCGCGGCCGCAGCGAGCCAGGCGCGGTGGCGCGCCACGTCCTCCGTGGCGTGCCAGGTATGCTTGGCGACGTTGGCTGCGTAGAAGCCGGGTCGCTCGCGCAGGTTCTTCGCCACCGACGCGTTGTAGGCGCGCACGCGTTGTTCGATGGTGTCAGCCGAGACCGCGGCGCCAGCTGCCGGAGTCCAGACGCCGAACTCGGGCGAACTGGCGGCGAACATCACCTCGGCCGTGTTCTCCGAGAGGGTCCAGATGCCGTGGACCAGGCGTTGCCGCAACATCCAGGGAAAAAGCGTGAGCGCGACGCCGCCTGCCAGCGCCAGCGTCGCCATGCCCAGGCGTCGCCAGGAGAAGGCGGCAGGCAGGTGCGATTTGATCAGCGCTCCGAGCACGAACGGAAGCGTTCCGACGCACAGCAGATTCAAGGGCCGCGTCAAGTTGGCCAGGCCGAGCAGCGCGCCGCTGAAGAGGATCGCCCGCATCGGGCGGGGCAGGTCGGACCCGGGAGACGGATGCGACCACATTTGCTGCGCTGCGACAACGAAGATCCAGAGCGACAGATTCGCCAGGAAGTACCCGAGAGGCTCGGATAGAGGAGTCAAAAACGCCTGTGAATCGTAGCCGAGGAACGCATGGAGAAGAGCGGCGGCGAGTGCCACCGGGATGGGAGCCAGTCGCCGTGCCGCGTCGAAGATCAGGCCGGCCGACGCGGCTCCGAGGAGAAACTGCACGCACCGCAACACGACGAGCCGGCAGCCGAAGAGCGAGTAGAAGCTGCCCATGAACAGATAGAAGAACGGGCGGCGGGCGCTCCAGCCGCCTTTCCATCCATCGTTGACGAGCTCACCCTGGGCGAACTGGGTCGCCAGGTCGTGCCAGAGCTCCGAGTCGCTGAATGGCACACCCTTGACCATGCCCTCGACGGTGCCCGAGCCAAGCTGGTTCCAGACGTAAAGGCGGTAGAGCGCGGCCAGGAGCGTGAGGGCGATCGCCAGGGCGGCCGGATGAGTCAGCCGCAGAGACGCTAGTAGCCCTGGAGGCCTGGCCTTCGGAGTCTTCTTGGGCTTCACGGGCTGGAGTGGCCGTCGCGCGGACGGGAGCGTCGGGCCGCATCGGGGAGGCAGTTCCCGGTCCCCGGCGAAAGCCGGGCCATGGTATCACGGACTCTCCCGGACCTGGAGGGTGGCACTGCAAACGAAACGCGTTGCTGCGGGACGCGCCGGCGAACGAGGCGGTTCGAGCTGACGGATGAAAATCCTGTTCCTGATAGGCTCCCTGGACACTGGCGGCTCCGAGTGGCAGCTGACGATGCTGGCTCGGGGTCTGGCGCATGCGGGACATCGGGTCTCGGTGGCGACGATGTACCCCCGTCTCGCGCTGCAAGGTCCGCTGCTGGAGGCCGGCGTGACGATTCACTGCCTGGCGAAGAAGGGCCGCTGGGACGTCGCGGGTTTCTTGACACGCCTGCTCTGGCTGGTGCGGAGCGAACGGCCCGACGTGTTGCACTCTTACCTGGTGATTCCCAACCTGCTCGTGGCGCTCCTGAAGCCCTGGATGCCCGGGGTCCGGATTGTCTGGGGCGTGCGCGCCTCGCGGATGGACCTGACGCGCTACGACTGGTTCTCCAGGTTCACTTTCCGGCTTGCCACGTTCGCTTCGCGCTTTGCCGATCTGATCCTCGTCAATTCGAAGGCCGGGTTCGTGCATCACCGGGACCTCGGGTATCCCGGCGATCGCATGCGGATTGTTCCCAACGGAATTGACACGGGTTACTTCCGCCGGGATCGTGCCGCGGGCCTCGCTGTACGGCGGGAGTGGGACGTAAAGGAGTCGGAGCCTCTGGTGGGTCTTGTCGCTCGTTTGGATCCGATGAAGGACCACGCCACCTTCCTGGCCGCGGCCGAGCTGCTCGTGAAGCGAGGCGTTGCGATGCGGTTCGTCTGCGTGGGGGACGGAGCGCCCGACTTCGCTCGCGGATTGCATGAGATGACTGCGGCTCGAGGGCTGGAGCGGCACGTCGTCTGGGCAGGCGCGCGCGGGGACATGCCGCAGGTGTACAGCGCCCTGGACGTGCTTGTCTCCTCGTCGGTGTGCGAGGGGTTCTCGAATACGGTCGCGGAGGCGATGGCTTGCGGGGTGCCCTGCGTGGTGACCGACGTGGGTGATTCTGCGGCCTTGGTAGGCGTGACGGGATTGGTGGTGCCTGCGCGTTCTCCGGAGGCTCTCGCCGATGCCATCGAGCGGACGTTGCAGCGCCCGGGCGCGGACCCGGCCGCGCGCGCCCACTCGATTGAGGAGCGATTCTCTATCGAGCGCCTGGTCAGCTCGACGGCCGAGGCCTTGGAACAACTGCTGGCTCGTGGCGGACGTGATTAGGGTTGCAGGCGCGAACTCTCGCGCTCACTTCCTGTCGTCTGTTTTGCGGAACAGGTACTGATTGCACCCCAGTCCCCCGCCGCACGTCGTCAGGTCCTCGAGCGCGTATCCTCGGTCGCGGAAGAATCGGAAGACTTCCTCCGGTTTGGCGACCTCGAAGGGCCAGCCGCCGACCCAGTCGACGATGTCGTGCCAGCGGTTCATGCCGCGCGCGCTGCGGCCCTGGAGCAGTCGTCGAAAGTACCCCCCGAGTTGCAGGGTGAGGGTGCAGTGCAGGATGTGCCTAAGCTCCAACGGGGCATAGACGAGCAGGGCGTACGGCAGTTGGAGGAAACGCGGCAGCAGATTGTAGGTCCTCTTCACCGTTTTCCAGACTCGGCTGTAGCTCCCTTGGTCGTTGTAGAGGGCCAGGCAGAGCGTGCCCTGCGGCGCGACCAGGCCGTCGACGCGGTCGAGCGCCGCCCACATGTCCCCCGTGTGATGCAGCACGCCCCAGGAGTAGACGACGTCGAAGTGCCCCAGTGTCGCGAGGAAGCTCTCGTCCAGGACATCGCCCTGGCTCACCGTCCAGTCCGGGTCGTCCGGGTAGAAGCGCTTTCTCAGCTGGGTTGTGCACCAGACGGAGGAAGGATCGAAGTCGAAGGAGCGAACGCTGGCGCCGAGCCGCCTTGCGGAAAGAGACGACAGTCCGCTGCCGGAGCCGATATCCAGGAAGCGCCGCCCCGTCAAGTCCGGGAGCCGGAGCAGCGCTTTGAGGGCAGCCTCGGACTCCGCGATGCGCGGCTCGTCGAGCACTTGCAAGAAGGAGCGCCAGTTCTCGCCGAACCCGAATCGCCCCTCCAGGGAACAGGGCGTGTCAGGTTGTTCGGTCACGGCTTCCACGTAGGGCTTCAAAGTCAGAGTTGGAAGCTAGCACACGGCGGGGAGCGCTACAAGCGGGGACGACAATTGGGAAGAGGGCGAGAGGGTGGTATCGCCTTGACGCCAACTCTGGCGTGCGCGTAGCCTGGGCGCGCCTTGACCACGCCCGACTCTGCCAAGCCCGAACCAACCGAGAGCGGAACACTGCGAGAGTCTGCCTTCGCGCTTCTGCTCGTTGCGGCGTTCGCCGTCGTAGCAGTCTTCGGCATTTGCCACCACGAGATGTGGCGTGACGAAATAGAGCTATTGCAAGTCTCGCTTTCGAGTCGGAGCGTTGGCGAATATCTGCACAACATCGACATTTGCGGGCATCCAAGGTTCTACTTCCTCTTCGTCTACGCTCTCAGCCGGATCACCGGCAATCCCGCGGTCGTGCCCTTTGCTCATCTGGGAATCGTTCTGGCAGCCGTGTTCATCTGGTCGATGTGGGCGCCGTTCACCCGGCTCCAGAAGACCCTCTTCTGCTTTGGGTATTATCCACTGTTCGAATATGGCGTGATCGCCCGAAACTACTCCATCGGGCTTCTCGTCCTGTTTGCGTTCTGCGCGTGTTTTTGCCGCAAGGGCCGCTCCTATTCCGGCCTTGGAGCAGTCCTGGCCTGCATAGCACTCACGAATGCTCACGCCATCGTCATCGCCGTAGCATTGGTAATGGCTCTTGTCCTGGAAGCATTGCTGGATCCCGAGACTCGCGCCTCCGTAGGCCAGAAGCGTCGCGACGCGGTCACCGGACTGGCGCTCGCTTGCTTGGGGATCGCCCTTGGATTTGCCCAGATCAAGGAGCCGCCAGGCGCGTCATTATCGTGGGACTTCTCTTTCGGCGCTCGCCGCGCGGGCTGCACGCTCTCGATTGTGTTCGATAGCTATGTTCCCGTTCCCGACATGACCCGGGAACACTGGTGGAACACGAACTGCCTGGGCGCGCTTCGGCCGGAGATGCTCCGGCAAGTCGCGC
>JACQFU010000618.1 GCA_016199905.1 Candidatus Wallbacteria bacterium | reverse complement strand
GCAGTTCGTGCAAAGCAACGTCCTCATCGACGTCCGGACCACCGTGGTGAACGGCCCGGGACTTCGCCGCCGGGTCGTACAGGGCTCCGCTCGCAACATCGGAAAAGACACGGCCCGCCAGGCCGTCCTCGACGTGATGGAGGCCCCCGTGCAAGGCCGCACCTCCTCGGGCCAGCCCATCGCCGGAACGTTCGAGACCGTCGCCAGCCAGTTTCTGGGCGATCTCGCCCCGGGCCGCGCGACGGTGATCTCGCTGCCCTTGACGCGTCCCGACGTGCTGTTGCGGGTCTACCAGATCCGCCTGCGGACCGCTCCCTGAGCGGTGAAGATCCTCGTCCTGCGCCCCGGGGCGATGGGCGATCTGCTGCTGGCGCTGCCCGCCATCCGCGCGCTGGCGACACGCCGTCCAGACGACGCCATCGAGGTCGCCGGGAACGGCGCCTTCACCCCGTTGCTCTCGCTCTGTCCGTGGGTGAGCGCGACGCACGACTTCGGCTCGAGGCGGTTCACGCCGCTCTTCGCCGAAGCCCCGCCGCCGCCGGCGTTGCGCACTTTTTTGGCCCGGTTCGAACTTGCGGTGCTCTGGATGCGCGATCCCGGCGGCGCAGTCGCCGCCCGGCTTCGCGATTGCGGAGTTGCCCGCACGATCGGAGGAGATCCGGCCGCAGCAGGCACGGCTCCGATGGCGCTCCGGCTCGCGCGACTTCTGGGCGACCTCTGCCCCGCCGAGCTCGACTTGAAGTGCGCTAACTTGGACGCAGGCCGGCTTCCGCCACGCCAATCCAAACCGCCTATCGCCTTGTTTCACCCGGGCAGCGGAGGGCAAGCCAAGCTCTGGGGTGCCGAGCAATTCACGGGTCTCGCCTGGCGGCTGAAGGCCGTGGGATTGCGACCCCGCATCCTGGAGGGGCCGGCCGACGCCGAGGCCGTGGCGGCGCTTGCCGAACGCCTGGCGGCACCCATCGTGCGCCCGCCGGATGCGCTCGCCCTGGCGGCCACCATCGCCGGTGCGTCACTCTTTGCCGGCAACGACAGCGGCCCCTCCCACCTGGCGGCGGCTCTGGGGGTTCCCACGATTGCCGTGTTCGGCCCCACGGACCCCGGGCTCTGGGCGCCGTCAGGGCCTCGCGCGAGCGTGCTCGGCGGCAACGGTGTCTGGCCTTCGCCCGAGGAAGCGGCGGCGGAGGCCGTGCGGTTGTGGCAAGACCGCGCGGCAGAGTAATCTTCACGCAATGAGCCTCGTCTTGCCACCCCGAGTGCGATTGCGCGCCGCGCGCCCTTCGGACGCATCCGCGTTGCAAGTGCTCCTGGCCTTGGAAGGTGGCGCCGGCTTGCCGCCCGGATCCTCACTGTCCCGCTGCCGGCGCTTCCTACGCGAGGCGCGCGCGCAGGCCCGCGTCCGCCGGGCGTTTCACTTCGTGGTGGAGGTGCGGAGCACGGGCCGATTGGCCGGCTGGATCGCCCTGCTGGAGATCGACTGGGACCGTCGCGAGGCCGAAGCGGGTACTTGGCTTGCGCCGCAATGGCGCGGCCGTGGGGTCAACAGCCAGGCGAAGAGGCTGCTGCTCGACCACGCCTTCGCAACCCTCGGCCTCGAGCGCTTACGGATGTACGCCACGCCAGAAAACATACGTTCCATCCACGCGCTCGAAAATCTGGGCGCAACTCGTGACGGCCAATCGCCGGCGCTTCCGGCCGGGATCGTGCCGTTCAGCATCTGGCGTGACGACGACCAGGTGATCTAGGATTCACCGGCGCCCCGCCCCCGGCGCGCCCCGCCACACCGGCCAGGAAGAAACCCGCAGCCGCACCGCACGCTCCCATGACTTCCGAAGCCAAGAATCGGGTCCAGTTCACTCCCGATTTCCTGGAGCGCTACACAATCAAGCGCGTCCTGGGCGAAGGCGGCAGCGGCATCGTCTACGAGGCCGAGCAAACCTCGCTGGGCCGCGTCGTGGCGATCAAGTTCCTGAGCAACAACCTCTTTCGCGAGGAGGAAGCCGTGCGCCGGTTCCTCGACGAAGGGAAGATCACCGCTCGGCTGCAGCACGGCAACATCGTCACCATCTACGACTTCGGTGTGATGGGCGACGTCCCCTACGCCGTCTTCGAGTTCGTCAGCGGCCGGCCGTTGCGCACCCGGCTGGACCAGGAACACAAGCTGTCCGTGGCCGAGAGCTTGCGCATAACTGCGGACACGCTCGCAGGCCTGGCTCACGCGCACAAGCTGGGAGTGGTCCACCGCGACCTGAAGCCCGAGAACCTGCTGTTGGAGCCTGACGGACGTGTCAAGATCGCCGACTTCGGCCTGGCCAAGGGCAGGGAGAAGCGAGACTACAAGACCCGCGCCGGTGTCGTGATGGGCACGCCGGAGTACATCTCGCCCGAGCAAGCCAGCGGCCACGACGCCGTCCCTCAGTCGGACCTCTACGCCGTGGGCGTGATGCTCTACGAGATGATCTCCGGGCAGGTCCCCTTCAGCGGCACCAGCGATATGGCCATCTTGCTGTCCCATGTGCAGAAGCCGCCTCGCCCATTGCCGGAGCTGGTGCCGGGCCTGCCGACGCTTGCCTGGGAGCTGATCGCGAGGGCCCTGGCGAAACAGCCGGGCGAGCGCTACGCCAACGCCGAGGAGTTCCACGAAAAGATCGAGGAGCTCGCCCCCTATCTGGGACGCAGCACGCGTGAGGTGCCCTCCGGAGTCGTGAAGGCCGTGCGCGCCAGCTCGGCGGCACGCAAGGCAGCCCAGCCCCTCATTCACACGACCCACGAGCTGAAACAAGGACAGCGCACACTGATCGTCCTCGCACTCGTCCTGGTCGTCCTCGTACTTGGGGCGGCCACGGGAGCCTATCTCTTCCGCTCGGGAGTCATCGGACCCGGTTACTCTGCCGAGTCTCTTCAAGTAAAGCCGGGCATGCACACCATCGCGTTCGACTGGAAGACCAGTTCCCCCATGGCCGGAAAGGTGGAGCTGCGCGAGGAGGCCGGCGGCGAGGACGCCGGCTTTCGCCAGCACGGGGAGTCGGAGGGCTCGCCCTCGATCGAGCATCACGTGGTGCTCTCCGAGCTGAAGCCCGCCACCTCTTACCAGTACAGGTTCGTCTTCCCCGATGGTTCGGCGAGCATCGTCCATACCATCCGAACGGCGGCCAGCTTCGAGACCGAGACCGCGGAGGTGAGCTACGCGGCGCCGGACCAGGTCACGGTGACGCTGGGATGCAGCCAACCCGTGAAGCTTTCGGCCAAGTTCGAAGGCTCCGAGCGGTTGGAGGTCTCCGGAGAGCTGGCCAAGACCCACGTGCTCCGGATCGCAGGCGTCGATCCGCTGCGAGGCATTCCCAAGGCGACGCTGCTCATCGCCTACGAAGGCGGAGAGCAAGCGGAAACGCCGCTGGTGCGCGTGCCGGCCCTGCCCGACTTGATGGCGCAGGACATCGAAAAGCTCGACCTCACGGCGCTGATCCGAGCCATCGACCAGACGCTGAACACCGCCAAGGATCGTACGCGCAGGCAGTTGCTCTTCGATGAACGACTGAGACGCGAGCGCGTGCTGGGCACCTATCGCGCCTTCCGGGAGATCTCGGCTGCGTTCTTCCAGTCCGGCCAGATCCCGCTGGACAAGAAGCTGACCGTCTACGAGAAGCTGCTCGACCTCGAAAACCTGGACGGCCTGGCCGGCCTCTACCAGGTGCAGAGTCCGTTCGAAGTCGCGGCCTGCTACTCCGGACTGGTGGCCCGCAAGTATGCCGATCCGCTCCCCGACGCGCTGGAGTTCGACAGCACGAAGTACGAGACCAAGGACGCCGCCTTTTTTCCGGACAACTTCGATCCTCACAACCTGCCGGCCTACCGCGACACCTTCGAGATCCTCCAGGGCAAGGGTCGCAGCAAGGAGTCCTACCGATTCCGCTTCCGGGGCGAGACGAACCGGAAGTTCAGCCGCGCCGCCCTCTTTTGCAAAGTCTCCAACCTTCCGACGCGGATGTACTTCGAAGCGATCATCAACGATCGCCTGAAGGTGACCCTGCGGAACACACCCCAGACCTACAGCGTTCCGGGTACGCCGCCCGGAGAAATCTACCAGGTCTTTCCGACCAGTTTCCTGGCGTCGCCCGAGAACAAGGTGGAGCTGCGGTTGAAGTGCTTGCCCGGCTTGGGCCCCGTGTTCAACTCGCTGCTCTACGAGTTCGGGTTGAAGGCGCAGTAGAGACCGAGACGGCTCCGGCACGGGCTCGGCCGCGGGATGACGGCACGCTTCGTGCTCAACAAATCGGCCACATTCCTTGTGCAATGCCCATGAACTAGCCAATGCCCATGAATTAGGTGTAATCAATCACCAATCGAGGGCTTTGCCCTCGAGCACCCACGAAGGGGTCAGAGACCCCTTCGAACCCCATTTGGCTGTGGACTCTCGCCTGTTCCTCCAAGCCTGTATTGAAATCTCAGGCCTAACGGCCAAACGGGAGTGCAGAGGGTCTGTGACCCTCTGCCAGGGTTCGGGGCAGAGCCCCGACACAACTCATTCGGCCCTAATTCATGGGCATTGCCCCTAGAACTTCTCCCCGAACTCCAGCAGCTTCCCGATCAAGTAGTCCGTCGTGATGCCTTCCGCCTCGCCCTCGAAGTTGAGGATGATGCGATGCCGCAGCGCGGCGACGGCCACGCGCTGCACATCCTCCATCGAGACGTGGAGCCGGCCCTGCACCAGCGCCCGCGCCTTGGCGGAGTGCACGATAGCCAGCAGGCCGCGAGGGCTAGCCCCGTAGCTGACGTACTTCTTCGTGATCGGCACGGCGTACTTCGAGGCCGGCTGCGTCGCCAGCACCAGCTTGGCCACGAATTCCTTGATCGGATCGGCGATGGGCACGTCGCGCACCAGCTCCCGAATGCGGGCGATGATCTGGCCGCTGGTCTTGTTCTCGACCTCGATCTTG
>JACQFU010000628.1 GCA_016199905.1 Candidatus Wallbacteria bacterium | reverse complement strand
TGATAGCGCTGATGGTGGCTGGGCACATCGTCGTGAACCCGTCAGTCGTGATCGGGCTGGCGACGGGCGATTCGCCTCTCGGGATGTACCGCGAACTGGTGACGCTGCATCGAGCCTACGGCCTCGACTTCGATCGCGTAACGACCTTCAACCTCGACGAGTACTGCGGCCTGTCTCCCAGCCACCCCCAAAGCTACGCGCACTACATGCGTCACTACTTTTTCTCGCACGTCAACCTGCGGCCCGAGCACACGCACCTGCTCGATGGAGTCGCGCCCGATCAGTTCGCCGAGTGCATCCGGTACGAAGAGGAGATCAAACAAGCCGGCGGCATCGATCTCCAGATCCTCGGCATTGGCCGCAACGGCCACATTGCCTTCAACGAGCCGGGCGACCACTTCCAGGTGCGCACGGGCGTCTTCGATCTCGCGGAAGCCACCCGTGAAACCAACGCGCGTTTCTTCGACCGGGGCGAAACCGTTCCCTCTCGAGCGCTCTCGGTTGGAATCGGGACCATCATGAAAGCTCGCGAGATCGTGCTCATCGCCAGCGGCGTCGAGAAAGCATTCGCCGTCGCAGCCAGCATCCTCAGCCCCATCGATCCCAAGCTGCCGGCCTCCATCCTCAAGATCCACCCGAACTTCACGTTGCTGCTCGACCGCGCCGCTGCCCGCGACTTCGAAGGTAAGGACCTGTCGGCGTACCAGTAAGCGGGATAGTGGCCAATCCATTGTCTGGCGTAGCCACCCGGGGGCCGATTCGAGTCCGTGGCGAGCCGCGGGAGGTTGAAAAATGAAAATGAAGCTTCCGCTCAAGGTTCTGCTGGCGCTGGTTGTCCTCGGATTCGGCATGAGCGCCGCCGGCTACGACTGGGCTTACTGCCGTTCGAAGCTATTGCAGCGCTGCAAGGTCTCCGTGGCTCGCCTCGAGGTGGAGCCGCGCCTGGGCGCGCTGGCTTCGGGTCAATCTGAAGCCACGGTAACGCTGGATGTTTCCAACCCGTTCCCGGTCTCGTTGACGCTCGCGGCGGCCAAATTTACCTTCTCCACGGGGGGCAAGTCCATCGGTCAGGCCCAGCTCGAGGGGCCGGCCGTGACGCTGCCGGGTCGCGTGACGACCCAAGTGCCGATGCGAGTCCTGGTCGACATGCAACAAGTGTTGCCCGAGGTCACATCCCGGATGGCCGATTCGCTGGCCGAGATGAAACTGAAGGACCTGGGCACGATGGCGCGCAACCTCGATTCCGGCAAGCTGAAACAGGCAATGCGAGACTTGCCGATCGAGGTTCGGGCGGAGGGGGAAGTCGTGCTCGACACGCCTCTGGGCAATGGCATCACGCTGCCCGTCAAGGCGACTCGCAAGGGCGCTCGGGCCGGCGGTGGCCCGGAGCCCGGCGAAGTGCGGCAGTGGTAGAGAGAGGCCCTGCCCTTCTTACACGGCCTTCTTGAGAAAACCGTGCGGAGGACGGACCTCCCAGCCGTGCTGCCAGTCTCCTGAGAAGAGGCTGGAGCCGGTTTCCAATGGTTGCTCCTGGGGAGGCAACTGGGGCTCGATCACGCGCAGGCGAGGCATCGTGCGCGGCACGGCCTCGCGGCACTTGCAGGCGTATCGGGCGCATCGGCCTACGTAGGCCCAGCACTCGAAGTGATGCGGCGCTCCGCAGCCGAAGCAGACCAGGATCTCCTCTCCCAGCAACGATTCGCCACAGACCGAGCAACGCATCGCGGAATTTCGTTCGGCCAGGGCCGTGTCGCGGCCCTGCCGTCCGTCCTCCTCGACCAATAAACTTACGCAAATGGCCGGAAAGGCGCTCCCATGGCCGAGAATCGCAGATGGCAGGAAAGGGGATGGCTACCTGTCCCCGTTCTTCGCGCGAGTCCCGGAGCCCATTTGACGAGGGCCGATTACCGACCGAAGTCGGGTTTCGGTCTTGCGAGTCTTGGCTGCCTGTCGGGCGATGCGCCGATGCCGGACGCCGGGCCCGGCCCGCCACCCGTCCGCACCACGAACAAGGATGCGGCGTTCAGGGCGGCCGACTCCGGAACTGCGCCGGGGGGGAAGGAATGAATCGAGACACGGAGCCGGTTCTTACCTTCCAATAGACACGAAGGGTCCACCGGATGATACAGGGACAGTGTTTCCTTCTTGAATAGCCGTTCCCGCGACTCCAGGCCCCGCGGGCGGAACTCAAGCTCCAGGCGACCGTTGATGGAGACCGAGAACCACTGGTCCGGCTTCAGCGCCCACGTCTCCAGGACCAGTTCCGCCAGGCGGATCGAAGACGAGTCCTTCACTTGCAGCTCGGTCTCCTTGTATTCGACGCGAGAGATGTCGTCCAGGAGGTCGTAGGAGATGAGCTTGTCGAGCACCTTCGGCTTGAACGTCATGATCCCGGAGAAGGGAAGCGGAAGCTCTTCGGCGCCGGACAGCTGCGAGGCGTTCGTGCAGCTCCAGCTTGGCGGCAGGGACCGCGTGGCGGCGCTGGAGGCGGCCAGGCCGTAGCGCTCGCAGAAGAAGTCCGGGTCTTGCAATCGCGACAACGCGGAGTAGAGGTGGCCCTTCTCCTCCAACGCAACTCGGCTGCTGTCCAGAAAACCCGCCACGGCAGGATAGAGGCCCGAAAAGGGCGCGTCGAGGCCAAGGCTGGCTAGCTCGCCCAGGGCGGCCGGGTCGAGAGCTTCTCCCCGATAGTGCTTCTTCAACAGACGGGCGCACCAGCTTCGCCACTGCACCTTCGAGCCGAGCTCGGCAGCAGCGGCGGCGGCCTTGCGGAAAGCCATCGCCAGCGGGGGCAGGTCGATCGTGGGGCCCTGCGATTCTTCCGCCAACCGGCTGCGAAAAAGCAGACGCAGAGAGGCGCCTTCCAGCGGGTCGAAGCGGATGCGCAGCGAATGCTTGCGAGTCGCGCCGGTGGAGGCGGCCCGCGCCACCGAGAGCCCCTCGCCTCGAAGAATGGCCCGCACCTCCGCCTCGACGGGCAGTTGCAGGCTTACCCGGATGGCGTCGAAGTCGCGCTCCACCTGCACCGGAATGGAGCCTAGATCGGGAAGGCCGAACTCGATCGGCGGCACTTGCACGGCCTCGCCTGCCGGGGTGAACAGCGAGGCGACGTAGACGCCTGGTTCCGTCACCGACGAACTCTCCCACTCGTTTCGGCCCCGCACGTCGTAGAGGCCCTCGTGGCCGCGTGGCGTCACCAGCGAAAGCTCCTTGGCGTCGCCGTTCCACTGGAGGCGAACCTTGTGGAACCCGGCAATGGCGCGGACAGAGCCGATGGTGGGGAGCTCACGGGCCGGGCGAGACTTGCCTGTCCAGACTCCCAGCAACGCAAGTGCGACGATCAGGGCGGCCAGGAGAGGGCGATGGTGACGAAAGGAGGGGCGAGCGGAGCGCGGGACCGGCACGGATTTCACGGGCCGCGCCAGCTGCGGCGCCGGCTGAACGCGGCCGGGTTGGGGAGCTCCGGCTCCGCCGAAACCCGCAGTGGGCGAGACCGGATCGCGAACGGGCGCTGGCATCGCGGGGGGCGCGGCGGGAGGGGGCGGCTCGTCGGCCGACATCGCCTGCTGGCCGGCCACCGTCCAGGGCGAGGTCGTGCCGAGCAGGCTGGTGGCGGTATCGCGGCTTCCCAGCATCTCGCGCACCTCGGCGCCAACTCGGGCGAGCGCGTCGGCGCGGGTCGCCAGCGGAGTCAATTCATCCGCAAGCTCATCGGCCGAGCGCGGGCGCCGGCCGGAGCCCACTGACTCGAGCAGCCTCTCGAGAGCTCCAGCCAGCGGAGCCGCCTCCGGCACGGTCTCGGCCAGGCGCTCGCCGGTGCCGGCCAGCCGATTTCGAAGGGTCGCGGGAAGGTCGTCCGGCACCTCGGCCGGCAGGTGTCCTGCGAGCAGCTCGAAGAGCAACAAGCCGAGAGAGTAGAGGTCGGTGGAGGCGTCGATCGGTTCGCCCCGGAGTTGTTCGGGCGCCATGTAGCGGGGCGTGCCGAGGACCGTGCCGAGCTGGGTGAGCGCGGTTTCGCGGGTCAAGTCCCGGGCGATGCCGAAGTCGGTGAGAAAAGCCGTGCCGGCAGGTGTGACGAGGACGTTCTGGGGCTTCACGTCGCGGTGGACCAGGTGGTGACGGTGGGCCTCCGCGAGCGCGCGGGCCAGCTGAAGGCCGAGCGCGGCGGCCTCGGAGACCTCGAAACGGCGTCCCTGGCTGGAGCGCAGCCCGGCGAGGTCGGCCAGGCAGGCGACCTGGACGAAGGGCATCACGAAGTAGAAGATCCCGTCCTTCTCGCCGAAGTCGAGGACCTCCAGGAGATGGCGCGAGCGCAGGCGTGTCAGGGCGCGGGCCTCGCCCAGGAACCGATCGCGTTCGACGGCGTCGAGGCCGAGCTTCATCAGCTTGATGACGACCGGGCGCTGCAGGCTGGTATCGACGGCACGCCACACGTGCGCCATCCCGCCCTCGCCGAGCCTCTCTTCGAGGAGATATTTGTCGAGCTGTTCCAAGAGGGCTGCTTGCCGCGTTCCGCCCGAGAGTGTACACGCCGCTGCAACCTCGCCGTTGGGTCGCTCGTAATGGAATGGAGACGAAAGGAACTGTCATGCCCATGAGAACCGTCCGATCCACAGCCCTGGTCACGCTCCTCGGACTTGCGCTTGCGCTGGTCCTTCCTGCTTCCGAACTCGGGATCTTCTTCGGCCCCAGGAAGCCCGGCGATCCGAACGGGCTCGACACGCAGACAGTGAAGCTGATCCAGACCGCAAAGAAACGGATCAACGCCGCCGTCCACGAACTGCGGCTCCAGAGCATCACCGATGCGCTGATCGCGGCCCACAAGAAGGGCGTGCAGGTCCGCATGGTCGGCGAGGACAAGTACTACGACAACGACTTCATGAAGCAGATCCGCGCCGCGGGGATCCCGACGAAGAGCGACGAGAATCCCAACGCGATCATGCACAATAAGTTCCTCGTGATCGACGGGATCCGAATGCAGACCGGTAGTTACAACCTGACCGACACCTGCTCCTACAACAACTACAACAACCTGGTCATCATCGAGGACGCCGCGGTTTCCAAGATCTTCGATGACGAGTTCGAGCAACTCTGGGCGGGCCACATCTACGACGAGACCGTCAACGGCGATGTCCACAAGGCGACGCTCAAACTGAAGGACCGCGAGGTCGAGGTCGAGGTCTTCTTCCAGCCCCGCAACCAGGACTCCGAGGAGACCGTGCTGGAGAGGCTGAACACGTCGAAGCAGGCCATCGACGTCATGCAGTTCGCCTTCTTCAACGGCAAGGTCGGCAAGCTGCTGGTCGACAAGTTCACCGGCAAGCAAGACGTCAAGGCCGTCATCGACTACAGCATGGTCTTTGGCGACTTCGAGCCCTACAACCAGATCGGGCGGCTCGTGGAGGGCCAGATCCCTTTCTGCATCGGCGATGACCCCAACGGCAAGCTGCACCACAAGGTGTTCGTGGTCGATCCTGACACCGACAACGCGATGGTGCTGACGGGCTCGGCCAATTCTTCCTCCGCCGGTTTCAACAAAAACGCCGAGAACATCATCGTGCTGCACGACCAGAAGGTCGCGCAGATGTATCGCGACGAGTGCGTCCGGTTGCTGCATCGCCGCGACGCCGGCCAGGTGACCATCGCCCCCCGCGGCCTCACTGGCATCGGCACTCCGCAGCATTTCGACATCACGGTCGATTCCGGCGGAAAGCCGATGCAGGACATCGAGCTTTCGCTTCCCTTCCACTGGCGGGTCGGCTCGGCCGGCGATCTGAGCGCCTCCAAGGACGGCCAGGCCAACGTTCGGACCGGTCTCGCGCTGCAGACTCGCATCCCGTCGCGCTACACGACCATCCCCGTGCAGGTGATTGTCTTCAAAGGTGCCAACCTAACCGCATCGGGGGCTGGCGCCAAGGCCATCGTGCGAGTGAAGAATCTGCACATGGACCCGGAGACCTTGCCCGGCAAGTACTGCATCTACGCGCGCGGCTCCGGCAGCGACGGCAATTTGGTCGCCCTGCCGCAGATGCCGCTCATCTACCTGTTCCGCACCTCTGCCGAGAACGTGGGCTTCATGGCGAAGCTGCTCGAGTCGAAGGATATCCGGGCCAGTAAAGACCTGGAGTTCCTGATGCGCGATGTGGAATCGAGCCTGGAGAAGGACATCGAGAAAGGTGACGTGAGCGCGCTGAAGGACTTCGTGTTCCTTGCCGAGAAGGCGCAAAAGGACTCCAATCCGCGGTACAAGCTCGTGCAGCCGGCCGTGAGCCCGTTGCTCAAGAAGATCAACTTCGCGGCCGGGGACAGCGGTCCGAATGCCGATACCTTGAAGCAGTTGGCGGCCCGACTGAAGGCGCTGGCGGGCTCCAGAGGCGAGTAACGGGAGGTTGAGAGGCTGGTCCGATTCGAGGATTTGCGCGGCTTTCCCTGCTCGCGACGGCGAATCGGCCCAACGGTGCGACCCCGCTTGCTGTGGGGTCTGCTGGTGGCGGCGTTGCTCGTAGCGCCGGTCGCGTCGGCCGTCGGCGGACAGTGGGTCGGCG
>JACQFU010000627.1 GCA_016199905.1 Candidatus Wallbacteria bacterium | reverse complement strand
GGACGCCTGCCTGCGCTGCATGGAGGGAAACCGCATACTGGAGTCGATCGCTACATTGACGACAGACCCCGACGCCTTGATCCCCGGCGATTGCCACATCCGGGAGTTCATCGGGGGTCTGAAGCTCGCGATCCCCCACCAGGAGTAGCCAGCGGCCGGCTACTCCCCCAGCTCGTCGAGCCCCGCCACCACCGTCGGCACCAGCAGCTCCTGGGCGGTAAGGCTGCCGTGGTTGCTCACGAGCTGATCGAGGTTGCGCGCCGTGGCGGCGGAACGCTCCGGCGTCACCTCGAGCTCGAAAGAAGCGCCCGCGCCGAGCAGCACGACCCGCGCTCCCAGCTCGCCCTCCAGGTGATTCGAAGAGCCGGCCTCCCGGCCCGCCAGCGCGCTGGCTTCGGCCGGCTCCAGCACGGTCCCGCGACCTTCGAAGTCCGCCGAGAGCGCGGCGCGGATCTCGGCGGGAGGAGCGCCGTCGCCATAGAGGTGCATCACGCGGCCCGAGTGCCCGAAGCCGTGGGCGCCCGGGGCCGCGGCCGGCAGGCCCGGCGCCAGCTTGCGCCAGTGGCCGTAAAGCCGCTGGCGGTCGAAGGACAACCGGATCGCCTTGGCGGGCTCGAAGAGGCACTGCCCGTGATCGCTCGCCAGTGCGAAGAGCGTCTCCGAGCGCGTCCGCGGCGACAGGCTCGACACCAGCCACGCCAGCCCGCGCTCCAGCTCTCCCAGCTGGAAGGCGAACTCGCTGGAGCGTGCGCCGAACACATGCCCGGCCGCGTCGATGGAGCTGGTGTAGAAACTGACGATGGCCCGTTCCTCGCGTTCCAGAAGCCGCTTCACCTTGGAAAACCCCTCGATCGGACTGTGATAGCTGACTCGGTTTACGTTGGGCGGATAGATGAAATTGGACAGACCGGACCCAACGAGTTCCTTTTGAGTCACGTGGAAGCAGGGCAACCCGCCCACCGTGGCGCTCGAGAGCAGCGACTGAGTGCGTGTCCAGCTGCTGACATCCACGCCGCCGTCGGGAAGCGAAACCGTCTGCCCCTCCATCTTCAAGGTCAGCATGTCGACGATCCCGCCGGCGGCCGCGTTGTAGACCTTGTGCCCCATGATGCCGTGCCGTGCCGGCGACACGCCGTGGAGGATCGAACAGATCGCCGAGCTGGTGATGGTCGGGAAAACCGACGTCACCCAATCCCCGCGCCGCGCGACCCAGCGAGTGAGCAGCCCATCACGAGCCAGAAGGTCGTCCAGACCCAACGAGTCTACCAGACAAAAGAACAGCCTCTTGTAGCGCCGTCCGGTGACCAGTCCCGCCGGAAGACGGCTGACGCCATTGCCCGCGTCGATGCCGATTCGCTCCAGCGCCGAGGGCAAGATGCCGGCGATCGAACGGTCGTACCTGGGACGATAGAACCCGGCACCGGGCCCCTGCTCGAGGCCGGAAACTGCGCTGGACCAGTCGAGTGGCATAGGGGGCGGGAGTGTAACCGCTCAGACGGCGAAAGGCAAGAAAAACGGGCGGCGCGGCGCGCGGGAGGGACGCCGGCCATCGACGAGACGATTCGAGATTGGAAATTTGAAACCGAGAGATTGAGAGTCTCTGCACCCTCCCCTCACGGCATCTCGCAGCTCACCGCGCCGGCGGCCGGCAGGTACGCCTGGCGCACGTAGTCCATCAGCATCCGGTTGCTGCTGAAACGCCAGGCCAGTGTCAGGATCGCCCGCTTCATCCGCTTGACCCAGCCGCTCGGAACACCCGAGTCGTCGCGGTCGAAGAACAGCGGCACCACGTGTCCTTCCAGCACCTTCATCAGACAGTCGTAGTCGTGCGCGCTCTGCGTCGGCACGTCGGCGAAGACCTCCCCATTGCCGATCCCGAATCCGTTCGTGCCGTCGTAGGCCTCCGCCCACCAGCCGTCCAGCACCGAGCAGTTGAGCCCGCCGTTCAACACGACCTTCTGCCCGCTGGTGCCGCAAGCCTCCAGCGGCCTGAGCGGGTTGTTCAGCCAGATGTCGACGCCCTGCACCAGATGCCGCCCCACGCCGATGTCGTAGTCCTCCACGAACACCAGCTTCCCGGCGAAACTCGATTCGCGCATCGTCTCCACGATCTCCTGGATCAACCGCTTGCCGCCCTCGTCCTGCGGATGGGCCTTGCCCGCCATGATGATCTGGACGGGCCGCTCGGGATCGCCCAGCAATCGGGACATCCGCTCCATGTCGCTAAACAGCAGCGTCGCGCGCTTGTAGGTGGCAAACCGCCTCGCGAACCCGATCGTCAGCGCCTGCTTGTTCAACAGTCCCTGCGCAACCGCGGTCGCGTGACGCGCGCCCTCTCCTCGAAGCCGCGACTGCTCCTCGAATCGGCGGCGGACGAACTCGATCATGCGATGGCGCATCAACTGATGGGCCTCCCACAGCTCGTCGTCGGGCAACTCGGAGAGGCCGGCCCACGCCTCGCGCGAGCCCAGCGCCGTGTGCCAATCCTTGCCGATGTAGCGTTCGTAGAGCCGGAACATCGTCGGCGCCAGCCACGACTGCACGTGGACCCCGTTCGTCACGTGGCCGATCGGCACGTCGCGCTCGCGCCGGTCGGACCAGAGGCGGTTCCACATCTTGCGGCTCACGTGCCCGTGCAACGCCGAGACGCCGTTGGCGTGGCGTGACAGCTTCAACGCCAGCACCGTCATAGTGAAAAGCTCCCGCGGGTCGTTCGAGTTGACCCGGCCCAGCGAGAGAAGCTGCTCGGGCGAAAGACCCAGCCGCACGGCCAGCCAGCCGAGGCTCTCCCAGAGCAGCTCGGAGCCGAACCGATCGTGCCCGGCTTCTACCGGCGTGTGCGTCGTGAAGACCGTGTGCAGCGCGGCGTCGCGAACGGCCGTCTCGAAATCGACGCCGTTCTCCTCCACCAGCCGGCGCACCCACTCCAGCGTCGCGAAGGCGCTGTGGCCTTCATTCAGATGCAACACTCCGGGCTGGATGCCGAGCTTGCGCAGCGCCTGCATCCCGCCAAAGCCGAGGATCAGCTCTTGGCGGATGCGCATGCGGCTGTCGCCGCCGTAAAGGCGCGTCGTGAGCTGGCGGTCCTCGGGGTCGTTCTCAGCGACGTCGGCGTCGAGCAACAGCAGCGTCGCGCGCCCCACGGCGGCCTTCCAGACCGCGGCCTTCAGCGGGCGGGGCGTCGTCGGCACCTCGACCAGCACCGGGTCGCCGTCGGCATCCGTGGCGCGCTGGATCGGCAGCAGGTCCAGGTTCGTGTCCTTGTATTCCTCGCGTTGCCAGCCCTCGGCGTCCAGCCGCTGGCGGAAGTACCCCTGCGCATACAGCAGCCCG
>JACQFU010000615.1 GCA_016199905.1 Candidatus Wallbacteria bacterium | reverse complement strand
GAGTTCCTGGCGCTGCTGCCCGGGGCGGAGGTCGCCGCCGTGGCGATCGCCGGGCGTATGCTGGAAGCGCTCAGGTCCAACGACGTGAGCGCGATCACGCCGGGGCGCCAGCTCTCCGCCAGCCTGGGGGTGGCCTGCGCGCGGTCCGGCGAAACGCTGGGATCGCTGATCGCTCGGGCCGACGAGGCGCTCTATCGGGCCAAGCACGCGGGGCGCGGGCGGGTCGAGGTGGCGTAGAGGTCCATCGTCCAGCCCGGCTTCAGCGGTAAGATGTGTGTAACGGCACCGGCGTCCGTTTGCCGTTACCAAAAAGGAGCCGATCGATGTTCCGAATCTTCTCGAGCCGCGCGGGCCAATCGCTGGGCACACTCGCCCGACTGGCGCTCTTCGCGGTCCTGGCCTACTGGCTCGCCAAGAGTTACGGCGCAGGCTCGGGAGCCGGGTCGGCCATCGTCGGCAAGGCAGCGCCGGCATTCGCGGGCCACTCGCTGGAAGGCTCCGAGGTGTCGCTGGTCAGCCTGAAGGGACGCGTCGTGGTGCTCGACTTCTGGGCGACCTGGTGCCCGCCCTGCCGCAAGGCGATCCCTCGAATCCAGTCCTTATCCAAGCGGTTTTCGGACCGGCCGGTGACCGTCCTCGGGATCAACATGGATCAGGGGAAGTCGCCCGAGGCGATCCGGCAGTTCCTCAGCGAGAACTCGATCGCCTTCGGGCAAGTGCTGGACGGCGGGCCCATCGCCCAGAAGTACGGCGTGCAGGGCATCCCGTGCACGGTGGTCATCGACAAGGACGGCATCGTCCGCCAGGTGCACACCGGCTACTCCAACGACCTGGAGGGCGTGCTGGCCGACAGCGTCGAGAAGCTGCTCTAGCACTGCTCTCCGAAGGTACTCCTTCAGGCAGGCAGGGATGCCTGACCTGCCGGCCGCTCGCCGCCCTCGGCCTCAGTCCACCTCGGGGGTCACGCCGGCGGTGCCGGGGCGACCGACCACGATGTCGAAGACGCCTTCCACGGCGGCTCCGCCGGCAGCTGGAGCGAAACTGACGGTGAGGAGCTTGCGCTGCTCGGCGGGCAGCGATCGCAGGATGCGATCGGCGGCGTTGAGGGCTTCGCCGGCGAAGTACATCTGGGTGGTGAGCGAGGGGAGGCCGGGAGCCACGACGCGGAAGTGGATGTGGGGCGGGCGGACCCAGCCGGCGTCGGCGGGGTAGGCGCCGGGCTTGATCGTCCGGAAGCTGTAGGCGCCGCGCGCGTCGGTGGTCGCCCGGCCCCAGTACTGGAAGTCCTCGTCGAGGGCGGCCTGGTTGTTGGAGTCGTCGGGGTGGTTGTAGCGGCCTGTGGCGCAAGCCTGCCAAATCTCGACGAGCGCGCCCGGGACGGGGCGGCCGGAGGCGTCCAGGACGCGGCCGTTGACCAGGACGGTCTGGCCGGTTGCGGCGCGGGCGTGGCCTTGCACGCGGGTGAGGTCGGTGTCCTTGTCGGGCTGATCGCGGACGGGGTAGAAGGGGCCTTCCGGCTGGGCGGGCGTGACCCCGAGTGCGCTGACGGCGCGTACGGCGGCGGTGGCGGCCAGCGCGAGGCCGGCGATTCCGCCCTGAGCGAGCAGGTCCCTGCGAGTGATGCGTGCGTCCATTTTCGTGACCTCCTGGGGAGGTCCGGCTTCTGTGGCCGGTCCTCGTTGCTTGCGCCGCCTCGCCGATTCTCTGGCCGGCTGAACCCGGGCGGCGCACGAAGGATAGCTCGGCTGCGCCGCCAGCACAAATTAGCAATCAGTATGTAAGTGATAAGATGCGCCTTATGAAACAACTGCGACTGCTGAACCTGGACGACCTCTTCCTGCTGAGGCTGCTCCTGGAGGGTGGAACCATCACCGCCACCGCGCAGAAACTCGGACTGACCCAGCCGGCCATCACGCAAAGGATTCGAAAGATAGAAAGAGTCTTCGAACGCCGGGTCCTGCAGAAAAGCGGCCGAGGCGTCCGCCTCACGACGGAGGGACTGGCCATCTGCAACGCCGCCTCCGCGGCCATCGGACTGCTCGACGGCCTGGGCCCGGCCTCGCGCGAGGCCGTCGTCAACCTGGGCACCCGCCCCGAGGTGGGGCTGAGCTGGGTCTGGCCGGCGCTGGCCTCTTTGCGGAAGCGCTACCCCGGGCTGGCCTATCACTGCGTCTTCGGCAGCGGCGAGGAGATCCTACGCATGCTCGGCACCGGCGCTCTCGACGCCGTGGTGACCTCCGCGCCTCACGCCGTGCGAGGCTTCGGCGCCATCGAGCTGGCGCAGGAGCGCTACGTTTTCGTCGCGGCGCCCCGCCTGGCCAAGACCGTCCGTCGCGTCGAAGACCTGGAGCGTCACGTGCTCGTGGAGCACGACCGCTCCTTCCCGTTCCAGCGCTACCTGGCCGCCGCCGATCGCGCCCGCATGCGCTACCGCGACGTCTGGTTCGCCGGCAGCACCGTGCTGATGACGCGGGCGGCGCTCGAAGGATTCGGCGTCGGCGTCGTGCCAGAGTACCTTGCCGCCAAACACCTTCGCGAGAGAAGGCTCGCCCGGATCCTCCCGGCGCTGCGGATCGACTCGGACCACTTCCGTCTCGTCTATCGCCAGGAGCGCGCGCTGGGCGACGCAGTCGAGATGCTGGCCACGGCCCTCAAGCGCCTCCGGCTCCGGTAGCCGCGAGCGACCGCAGAAAGCTTGCATCGCGCCGTCTCGATGTGGCATTCAGGAGGCGTGGGGGTTAGCCATGTTCGCTCGTAACTCAGCCGTGAGGACCCTGCTCGTTTCGCTCGCTCTCGCCGCGGTGACCGCGGCGCCGGTGCCGGCCGCCGGCGGCGGCAAGGACCCGGTCGCCAAGGAGCTCGATCACGCCGCAACGCAGGTGCTCGAGGATGCCGCCGGCCGGCCGGACGCCTTCGGGCCCCGGGACAAGGGCTTCGTCGAGTCGCTGGACGAGTTTGCCGCCACGGCTCACGACTTCGCCTCCAAGAGTCGAGGCGACAAACGAGACGTGCCGATGGTGCGGAAGCTCAGCCAGCTCGCGGACCGCGTCTCCAGCGCGCTCGTGCTGGCCAACGTGCCGCCCAACATTTCGAGTCTCTGGAATCAGACGCGACGCCTGGTCGACGACCTGCGCACGCGTCACGCGATGAAGTCCGAGGAGTCCGAAGCGGGCAAGCACAACGTCGCACGCGAGCAGGAGGTCCCCGGCGATTCGATCGAGAAATCGGCTCGCGACCTGCACCGCGCCGCCGACGAGTTGCTGGCTTCGGTCTCCAGCGAGCCGGGACGCGGCGATCCTCGGCGCGAGGCGCTGCGATTCAAGCTTCGCTACCTCGCGCAACACGCCCAGGCGGTCGACGAGGCAGCCAACTCCGGCGGCGCGCCGGATTCCGGTTTGGACGGCGCGGTCGCCCGCTGCGACTTCTACTCCGAGCGCGTCGAACAGGCCGTCGGCGAACTGGGCCCCACGCGCGGCATGCGCGAAGCCCACGAGGCGTTCCTCGATTGTCTCGACCGCGTCCACGATGCCATCAAGGCTGCCAGGTCCGAGCGCGGCGGTCCCGCCCGGCCGCACCGGGCCAAGGCAGCCAAGGCAGCCAAGGCCAAGCGCAAGCCGAAGACACCCTGAGCTAGTGCGCCGCGCCGCCGGCGGCGACGGGCCCGGAGGCGAGAGTCCTCACGTAGGACACGACGTCATCCAGGCCATCGGGATCCAGCGTGGACTCGTAAGGCGGCATCAGCGGCGACAGCCCCTGGCGCCGGCCGCCGCGTTCCACGCTCAGGCGCAGATCCTCCGGCGTGCGCACGCCGACGATCCGAGTGAGGTCGCGAGGGTGCGGGTTGAGGTTGAACGCGTTGAACCCGTCTCCCTTGCCCGTGGTGCCGTGGCAGATATCGCAGTGCGCGCGGAAAATGTCGCGGCCGCGAAGCTGCTGCGCCGTGAGGCCGCCAGCCTTGCGGATCCATGCGAACGCTTCCGGAGCGGGATCCGACGGGGGCGCCGGGCGCGAGCCGCCGCAGCCGGCAAGCAAGGCCGCCAGGCCCAGCGCGAGCGCAACGAACAGCGGCCGTTTGACACAGCGCGTCATCGAGTGCTCCCCCCCGCGGGCGCCGTCGACTTGACCGAACCCTGCTCGCCGGACGGGTTCGCTGGTGCTGCCGGTCCCTTGAGCCACTCTCCGGCCTTCTGCTGAAGCAGGAACGCCGTCAAGGTGCGGGCCTCCTCCTCGGAGAACTTCTGGTCCGGGTCGCGAGTGCCCGGCTTGAGCGACTTGGGCGAGAGGACCCATCGGTAAATGAATCCGGCCTTCAAGCGCAGGCCGGCTCCATTGAGCGAAGGACCGACGTAGCCGCCGCTCTTGCCCAGGATGTGGCAGGCGATGCAGCCGCGCTCGTCGAAGAGTTTGCGGCCCGCTTGGGCTTCCGCGGCCGAGGGCTCCGGCTCCAGCGAGTCCGGGATTGCGTCGTCGACGAACACCTTGGAGATGTAGTCGGAGAGCACCTCCGCCTCGACAGCCGTCATGCGGAAGACGGGCATGCGCTCTTCCAGCACGGGTCGCAGGCTGTAGGGGATCAACAGGTATTGGCGAATCCAATCCTTGCGGGCGCGGCTGCCCTCAGCCGTGAGATCGACCGTCGAGAGGTTGTAGCCGGCGCCGTGGATCACGTGACACGATAGACAGCGGAACTTCTTGAGCAGCCGGCCGAATTCGCCGCCGGGCTCGAAACGCGCGGGCGGGACCGCGGGGATGACGTAGTTGGATGGAGGCGACTCGCCCGTTAGCGCGAGCAGCGCCGTGGCCACGGCAT
>JACQFU010000088.1 GCA_016199905.1 Candidatus Wallbacteria bacterium | reverse complement strand
GCTCAGTACCTTTCCCATCTCTTTGAGCACATCTCCCGACGCTTTCCCCTTTCCGCCTTGCGCCACTTGCTTCAATTTATCCAACAAGTCCTTTTCTCTGGGAGTCATCGGAGCCTGCGAAGCAAATGACCCGCCGGGCCCGTTGCCCGCCATTCCCTTGCCCGGCTGGGACTGACCCGCTTCGCCGCCCTGCTTCCCGTCAGGCTGCTTCCCGCCTTCGCCTGCCTTCTGCCCGTTCGCGCCCTGACCGTCCTTGCCTGCCTGCTGCCCCTGTGCGCCGCCCGACTGGCCGGGATCTTTGCCTTCCTTGCTATCCTTGCCTGCCTGCTGCCCCTGCGCGCCGCCCGATTGGCCGGGATCTTTGCCATCCTTGCCATCCTTGCCTGCCTGCTGCCCCTGCGCGCCGCCCGACTGGCCTGCGGAATTTCCGCTGCCTTGGCCCTGGCTGCTGCCCTGCGCGCCCGGCTGATTCTGGCCCCCTCTGCCGCCGTCGGAGTCGGAACTAGGGCTCGAACTGTTCGATTCGATCGGACTGCCGCCGCCCCCGCCTTGCCCCAGTGTCACGTTGGCGCCCGGCGACGCCCCGCCTCCGCCCGAACCCTTTCCTTTGCCAGCACCGGCCCCCGGCACGCCGGCCGCAGAGGAGCTGGCGCCCGAGGACGCGCCCGGACCAACAGACCCGCCTTGTCCACCGGCTCCGTTCTGTCCTTTTGCTCCCGGTGGGCCGCTCTCGCAGGGTTTCCCCTTCGCGCTGGCCTGCTGCGGCGGCTGCTGCGACTGCTGTTGCGACTGCTGTTGCTGCCCTGATTTCTGCTGCTGCTGCGCTTTCGGAGAATCGTCGCCCGTATCCTGAATGCTCTGAGCCAGCTCCCGGCTCAGGTCGGTCACTTCCTTCATGTCCTTGCTCTGGAGCGCCTTGTCCATCCGGTCGGCGAAGTTCGATTTCGAGAGGAATTGCGCCACCCGGCCCAGCTTCGGCGATTTCTGCCCCGCCTGCTCCATCGCCTTCTGCACCTGCGGCAAGTCCAGCAGCGCCTTGCGGACCGTCTCCGGATCGGGCTTCTTCCCCTTCGCCAGATCGTCCATCAGCTGCGCCAGCTTCTTGGCGACGTCATTGGCTTCCTTCCCCGCCTCGGGCTTCTTCAGCTCCTGCTCGACCTTCTTCATCTCCTGCACCAGTTGCTTCACCGGCTCGTCGACCGTCGGCGCCGCCAGCATGCCGATCAACCACTGCGCGAGCCAGAGCAGCAAGAACACCAGAACGGCCACCAGGATGCTCACGGCGCCCCAGGTTTCCCACGGCGGCTCCATCGGCGCCAAGCGCGCCGCAGACATCCCGCCGCACTCGACGGAGATTTGCTCCAGGAGCGCGTCCTCGACCTCGTTGTTGTTCCCCTCCCGAGCGCACTGCTCGGCCGTCAGGTAGCGTTCGTGCGCCGCTAGCCGCGCATCCAGGTATCGCGCCACTTCCGATGCGGGCGGCCGCTTCGAGAACGCCGTCAGCATCGCCAATCCGCCCAGCCCGAAGCCCAGCACCAGCGCAGGAACCCAGACCGGGAAGCTCTCTGCGAAGTACCAGATCGCCAGAGTCACCAGCGCCAACGCGGTGCTCCAGAACCCAATCCTGGATCCCCATTCCAGCAGCCGCTTACGGCGCAGGTTCTCGCCGATCTGCTCCAGAAAGGACAGCAGCTGTCCCCCCGTCGTTGCGGTCCCCGGAGTCTCCGCCTCTCGCCTGTCGTCCATCAGCTCTCCCTAAGCCAGAGTTTCCAGCGCTCGACGGCTTCGACTCGCGCCCGGCCCAGTGCCGCCTCCCGATCGCCCTCCGGCCCAAACGCGCCGGTCCCGAACGCCTTCCCGGTGAGTCGTTTCAGCTCGGCCAGGGCTCCCAACCGGATATACCACCGGCGGTCTTCCAGCGCCACGACGAGAACCGCCTGGCGCGGTCTGTCGCGCGTTCCACCAAGCGGGTAGCCCGCCCCGCCCAGCGACTCCTCGAGCCACTCCGGCGCAGAACCCGAACGGTGGGCCTCCCACCAGTTGCGCCACACAGAGGTCGAGCGTTCCTCCGGCCGGCCGGTCAGCGCCGACAACGCCCGTGCCGCCTCGCCGGCGCAGTCGATGCATTCGAGTCCCCGCAACAGACCGGACATCGCCGAGTCCTGCCCTCGGCGGCCCAGGCCGATCGCCGCTCGGAGCGCGACGTGGCCGGCAGCCTGCTTGGCCAGCTGCCCCAGCTCGCGCAAGCTCTCCGGTTCGTCGAGCAGCCCGAGCACGTCGGCTGCACCCTGGGCTCGCGGGCTGTCGCCGTCCCGGGCCTCCGCCGCGACGCGCGTCACCGTCGTCGCCGGCGGCGTCCCGTCGATGCCGCCCAGCCACCGCGCGGCCAGCGAGTCTCGCCAGGCGTGGCGGGCGTCGCCCGGCCGGCCCAGGGCCTCATAGGTTTGGGCCAGCGCCTGATTCAGCTCGGCGTCCACCGGATCGATCTCCGCAGCCGCCTCCAGCATCGCGAGCGCCTCCTTCGGGCTCTTTTCGTCGAGCGCGATCCGGGCGCGTTCGACTCGCGGCGCGACGCTTGCGTCAGAGACGCGAGACCATGCCTCCAGCGACTCCTTCAAGAGCGCCGCATCCTTCTTCGCCCGGGCGATCTCGGCCAGGGTCTCGTATGGGGACGGCCCCCGAGGCAGCACCGCGATGGCCGCGCGCGCCAGCTTCAGGGCCGCGTCGTGATGCCCCAACCGCGCCTCGACCCGCGCAGCCAGCGCCTGCGTCCCGTAGTCGGAAGGGGCCAGCTTCAACGCCCGGGAGAGCAGTTCTGCGGCCTTGTCGCAGTCCTTTGTTCGAAACGCCAGATCCCCGGCCACGGCCAGCGCCGGCGCACAGTTGGCGTCTTGCCCGAGCGCGGTCTCGAGCACCTTGCGGCAGGCCGGCGCCAATCCGCCTTGCAACAGCGCCCGCGCCAGCTCCGCGCCGTCGGAGGGCGCGCCGGTGGACTTGTACTTTTTTTGGAGCACCATCAAGTCATTCGGGTAGTAGGTGGGCCACGCGAGGGAGGCTGCGGCTTCGGTTTTCCAGTGTTCTTCCAGATCGGCGGCCAACTTCGCAGGCTCCAGGCCGAGGGTCTGGTGGATGACCTCCGGAGTCTTGAGGCCGCGGCTGTAGGCCTGGAGCATGCGCACCGGGGCCAGAGGGCCGCACCTTTCGACAATCCGTTCGATGGCCAGTTCCGCCTGAACGTAGCTGAGCAGCCAGTCGCCCGGATCGCGAGGCGAGAGGAAGCCCTGGTTTAGCGTGTCGAAGGCGTGCAGCGCGCCCAGACGATGGGCGCGCGCAAGCGCCCGATCCCAAAGGTAGGCGCGGCCCGCTGCCTCCTCATAGGTGGCAAACCCCTCCGTGAACCAGTTCGGAAGCTGCCCGTCCGTCGCCACGATGTGGAACGAGTGAGCCAGCTCGTGCTGCATCACCTGTCTGCAGCCGGCATCGCCTCCCAGGGCGTTCGGCGGATCGAGGACGACGATATTTCCCTCGCAGGCGCCGACCGGGCCGTTCCAGTTGACGCCGACCAGACGTGCCGAGAACCACTTGTGCTCGGGGAAGACTTCGATCAGCTCCCAAGTCGGCACGGGCATCGGCCCTCCGGAGAACCCGGGCGCGGCCCCCAGTGTCTTCATGCAGCTCTCGGCAAACGCCGGCAGGCGAGTCTGGAGCGCTGCGTCGCGCCAGGGGTGATAGCGGAACAGCAGGTCTCCGCGGCCGGCCCAAACCATCTCGTCGTCCATCACGTCGAGGGTCTTCAACAAATTCACAACGGGCACCAGGAACGCATCGAGCTTGCTTGCGCGCTCCAGCAGCTCCCGTCCGGCGGTCTCGCGCCCGATGTCCAGCATCAGTTTTCCGAGTCCCCGCAGAGACGGGACGTGATCGGCGTCGACGGCCAGGGCGCGCCGGAAGAGCGGCTCGGCCTCGCGGCGGCGCCGGGCGCGGGCGAGGATGCGCGCCGTCTCTTCGAAGGCCGGCGCGCAGGCGGGGTTCACCGCCAGCGCGCGTGCCGCGGCCTCCTCGAAACCCGTCGTGTTTGCGGTGAGGTACTGTTGCGCTGCCAGCAGCGAAAGCGCCTCCGGATCTCGCGGGTTCTCGGTCAGGGCCAAGTCGATCTCCGCCCTCGCCCGGGTGTGGGTTTCGTCTTCCTGCAGGTACACCCGGGCCAGGAGGAGCCGCCCCTCGTAGCGGCTCGCGTCCAGCTCGAGCAGGCGTTGGACGAACCGCTTGGTGTCGTCGAACCGAAAGGCGGCGAAGGCGACCTGCGCCAGGGCCAGCCACGCGTCGGTGTTCCTCCTATCGAGTTTCAGCGCCGCCTTCAGCTCGCGCTCGGCGTCGCCGGTCTGGTACTTCTGGGCGAAGAGGCGACCGCTCTCGACGAGCGCGCGAACGTTCGACGGATCGGCCTTCTCGGCCATCTCCAGGATGCGGATCGCCTGCTGGGCGCTTCCCGTATAGGCGCCGGCGGCCCCGGCCCAGGTGAGCGACTCCGAGTCGGCGGGCTTGCGCGTGTTGAAGTCCTCGACCATGGCGACGAACTCGTCGGCGGCCTCCTTCTTCTTGCCCGTGGCAAGCAGCAGCCTCCCCAGCTCCAATCGCGCCTCGCCGTCTCCGGCGCGCGCGGCCGCCTCGAGTTGCTTGATCGCCGGGGCGTACTCTCCCCGGTGCGCCAGGGCCAGCGCGTCCGAAACAGGTCCGCCAGGCGCCTGGGCGAAGGCCACCGCAGCCAATACGACCCAGAGCAGCTTTCGCATCTTCCGAGTCATCTTCCCGTCACGCGGTAGGTCCTCGCGAGGCCCTCTCGCGTGACCACGACGAACTCCTCGGGCCGGCGGCACGGCTGCACGGCCAGCAAATCGTCGCCGGGCCCCTCGAAAGAGCTGACCAGCCGGACCCGGCCCGACCCGGTGTCGTAGAGGCGGCCCTCCTTGCGCGTCAGGGCAATCAAGGAACCGTCGCCCAAGAGCGCCGCCTTCGGACGGTAGAGCCTCTCGCCGAACACGCCCTGGACCGTCGTCTCCCCGACCCTGGCAGGCCAGAAGAGCACGCCGCCCTCGTCGAGCACGGCGGCAACCCGTAGCCGGGAGTTCGGCGGCGAGAGCGCCAGACCGTGGATCGCGCCGGGAAGCTCCAGCGTGCGGGGCTTGCCCGTTTCGAAGACTTGATGGAGCAACCGAGTCGTGGCGACGAAGACGTGGCGGGATTGGGCCGCCATCGGGACCGCCGCGCCGCCGCGCGGGCCGAAGCTGCTCTCCGAAACGGCGCCGAGCTCCAAGGTCTTCAAGAGCTCGCCGGCCGAGGTAAAGCTCGCCAGGGCCGGCGCGGAGCCGCGGCTGCGCTTGAGAACCCAGACGATGTCCGCGTCGCTGTAGCAAAGAGCGACAGTATTGCCCGGCAGCCAGGCCGGGCTTCCGGCTGGCGTGCCGTCGCCGAACTGCTGCACGGGGTGGTCTCGCAAGTGACCCGGGGAGACGCCGCCCCAGAGCCAGACCAGCACGGGGTGACCCGAGTGGCGGGGCGTGGCGAGGATCGGCAGCTCCTGGTCCCAGAGCGGCTTGTACCAGCGGAGCCGTTCGAGCGCTCGCTCCGGGCCCATCCTCGCCAGCACGATCCGCCTCGCCTTGTTGTGGCCCGCAGCGTAAAGCCAGTCGCCCGCGGTGGCAGCGACCTGCCACTGCACCTCGCCCGCCGGCGAGAGGCGAACCTCCGCGACGGGCACGATCTTCCTGGCCGAAGCTCCCAGCGGCATCGCGGAGGGGAGGCGGCGCTGGGAACGCGCGATGTAGCGCTGCGCGTCTCGCGCCAGCAGCCGGTCCTCCGGCGCCAGGCGGCTGACGGCGGCCACCAGACCGACCGTCTCTCCTGGCAGCGCCTCGGGGAGCCGCTTGCCGGCGGCCACTCGCGTGAGGTCCGCGGCGCGGCCGCGCACTTCGCGGTCCGGATAGGCGCGCGCAATGGCCGAGAATGACTCGGCCAGCAGACACATCCGATCGGGCGGCAGCTGTTCTGCCGCCAGACGCGGCAGCAGCCGGAGGGCCTCGTCGTGGCGCCGCAGCCTTCCAAGAAGATTCAATCGCTCCACCAGACATTTGGACGCCTGGGCAGAGGCGGGCCAGCCCGAGGCGAGCAGCACGAGGGCCTCTTCCGGGGCGGCGAGCTTCGTCTCCAGCAGCTGCGCCGCGCCGAGCAGGTTCCCCTGCGCAGCCAGCATCTCCGCTGCCGCCCGAAATGCCTCCTCGGCCTCCCGGGCCCGCTCCAGCCTCTGGTACAGCAAGCCGGCCTGCAGGTGCTGGCCTTC
>JACQFU010000614.1 GCA_016199905.1 Candidatus Wallbacteria bacterium | reverse complement strand
TCGTCCTTGACGAGGCTTATTGCCTTGTCCATCTTCTCGCGAGTTTCCTTGAACAGGCTATCCAGAGGTGATGCAGGCACTTCCCGTCCTCCTTTCGATTCGACCGCGCGACCGCGGTCTCAGCGGACCATGGTCCCGAACGACGTGTCGCCGTGTGCAATCCGAGCGATGTTACCTTCTTTCAGCAGGTTGAAAACGAAAATCGGCATGCCGACGTCGCGGCACAAGGCCACGGCAGTGGCATCCATGACCTTCAGGTTGCGCTCGAGGACTTCCTGGTAATTGAGCTTGGGATACATCACGGCGTCCGGGAACTTCATCGGGTCCTTGTCGTAGACGCCGTCGACCTTCGTGGCCTTCAAGAGCATATTGGCGCCGATCTCGGCGGCCCGCAGCGCCGCCGCGGAATCCGTGGAGAAGTAGGGATTGCCGGTGCCGCCGGCGAAGATCGTGACCACGTTTTTGTTGAGCGTGAGATTCACCTGGGCGGCGTTGAAGCGCTGAGCGAAGGCCGGCATCTCGAAGGGCGTGAAGATCTCCGCCGGGATGCCTTGACGCACCAGCACATCCTGCATCGCCAGCGCGTTGATGATCGTCGCCAGCATGCCCATGTAATCGCCGGAAACGCGCGACAAACCGCGCGCCACGCCGCTGACGCCTCGGAAGATGTTGCCGCCGCCGATCACCAAGCCCATCTCGACGCCCTCGTCGCGGATCAGTTGCAACTGTTTGGCGAGAAACGTGGCGAACTTCGGGTCGATGCCATACTCTTGCTCGCCCATCAACGCTTCCCCGGAGAGCTTCAGCAAGATCCGGCGCGGAGCGGCCGGGCCCGAGTGGCCGGCGTGCGTTTCCGTCGAGGTGGTCATGATCGCGCTCCCGTTCCCGCTTTCGCGGAAGGGCCGCGGGCGCTGGAAGGCCCGCGGCCCCTGATGGCACCGCGCCCGCTTACGACGCGGTTTGCTTCATCACTTCGCCGGCGAAATCGTCCTTGCGTTTCTCCAGGCCTTCTCCGACCTCGAAACGCACGAATCGACGCACAGACAGGTTCTCGCCCAGCTTGGCGACCTGGCCCTGGACCAGGTCCGCCACCCGCACTTTGTCGTCCTTCACGAAGGGCTGCTCCATCAGGCAGCTTTCCGAGAAGAACTTCTCCAACTTACCCAGAGCGATCTTCTCGATCACGGGCTCGGGCTTGCCGCTGGCCTTGGTCTGGTCGCGGTAGATGCCCATCTCGTGTTCGAGCGTGTCTTTGGGAACGTCCTCGCGGCGCACCCACCTCGGGTTGGTTGCGGCAATCTGCATGCTGAGGTTGCGGACCATCTCCTGGAAGTCGGTGTTGCGGGCGACGAAGTCGGTCTCGCAGTTGACCTCCACCAGCACTCCCAGGCGGCTGCCCGGGTGGATGTAGGCGTGGACCATGCCTTCGCTGGCGATGCGCGCGGCCTTCTTGGCGGCGGCGGCAAGGCCCCGCTTGCGCAGCAGGTCGACGGCCTGATCGATGTTCCCCTTGGCCTCTTCGAGGGCCTTCTTGCACTCCATCATCCCCGCGCCCGTGCGCTCGCGGAGGTTCTTGACGTCGGTAGCAGAAATCGTCATTGTCGGAAACCTTTCCGGGGGCTCAGGCGCCCGCGGCCTCCTCCTCCTCCTCCTCGGGGGCGGACTCGATCATCTGTGCGTCGGAGAGGTGGCCGAACTTGCCCTTCTCGCGGGCCTCGGTCTCGGCGGCGGACTTCTCCTTCTCGGCCTGCTGTGCGATCTGGGCGCGCTCTCCGAGGCCTTGTTCCATCGCGTCGACCAGGTAGCCCGTGATGAGCTTGATGGCGCGGATGGCGTCGTCGTTGCCGGGGATGACGATGTCCACATCATCGGGATCGCAGTTGGTGTCGACGATACCGATGATCGGGATTCCCAGCTTGCGGGCCTCGGTCACCGCGATGTGCTCGCGGCGAGGGTCGATGACGTACATGGCGTCGGGGAGATCCTTGAGGTCGGCGATGCCGCCCAAGTATTTCTCCAGGCGAGCCTTGGCCTTCATCATCTTGGAGGCTTCCTTCTTCGGATACGACGCGAGCACGCCCGACTGCTCCATCTCCTGGAGGCTCTTGAGGTGACGGACGCGCTTGGAGATCGTGGTGAAGTTGGTCAGCATGCCGCCCAGCCAGCGCTGGTTGACGAAGAACATGCCGCCGCGCTTGGCTTCGGCTTCCACGATTTCCTGGGCCTGCTTCTTGGTGCTGACCATCAGGATCTTGCCGCCCTTGATGGACAGCGAGTGGACGAACTTGGCGGCGCGCTTGATCTGCCGGACCGTCTTCTGCAGATCGATGATGTAGATATCGTTGCGGACCGTGAAGATGAACTTCTTCATCTTCGGGTTCCAGCGCCTCGTCTGGTGGCCGAAGTGGACGCCGGCCTCCAAGAGGGCCTTGAGGGAAACCTCTCCGTAAACGGACATGGGGCAACTCCTTGTGGTTCACACCGGACGCCGCGACGGACGCCGGTTCAATCCCCCCGCCCCGCAGGCGACGTTTCTGATGAAACGCACCGAGCCTGCCGGGTGGACTTCCGGGGGGACAGGGATGACAAAACCGTGGGGCGGCCAATTTACACGAGAAGAGGCGCGGAGTCAATGTCGAAGCGGCGCGGCGGGGGAGGGGAGATGGGGAAGACGGGCGATTTGAGATTGGAGATTGGAGACCGAGCGATCCCGTTCCAAATCTCCGGTCAGAAATCGGCCAATCGGTTCCCTCGGCTTCACCGTGACTTGCCCCCCCCTGACTCCTGGCGCCTCCTGAGCTACAGTGGGGCCTGGAAAACAATCATAAGGATGCAGGGAGCGAGGGGAGGTTGTCATGGTGGCTGGAGAACCGACCGTCTCCGGAAACCCGAGACCCGACTGGACCCGCTATACGCTCGTGGGAGTCACCTGCGAGCCGAACATCCCCAACCTGGTGGCGGCGACGCATCTGGGGGTGAAACGATATGTCGCCCTCGACACGGCCGCAGCGGCCAAGGCTGGCTGGGGAAAAGGCCTTCAGGCTGTCCTCGGAAACCCGGCCCGTGCCGTGAGCTGTGAGCGTCTCGAAGTCCCGGCCGGCGATGAACTGAAAGTCGCCACGTTCCGCGCCTTCCTCGCGGCCGCTCTCTCCAGCGGTCCCCTTGGCATCGGCGGCGGACCCGTGGTCTGGCATCTGGGCGGCGGCACCCGCGGCCAGCAGATCGCCCTCTTCGAGACATTCATGGCCCGCGCCCGGGCGGGACACGCGGATTTCGCCGTCTACTCGGATGTGCGACGCAGGAAGACGACGCTGCTGGAGCCCGCAAGCGACTTGGAGGTGCGCGAGAGCGAGGAAGAGACCTGGGCGCGGCTCACCATCGAGGAGATCGCTGGCTGCCTGGGATATGAGATAGGCCAGTCGCGGCCGATGTCGACCCCGGCCGAGACCGAGTCCTACGAGCGTTTTCGAGCGGATGCGGCCTGGCGTCGCGAGTGGTTCGGCCGCTGGGGTGCCGGCCAGACGCAGTACCTGGCGTCGAAGCCTGCGCCGATGACGCACCTCTGGGACCTGGTCGGGGAGCTTCGTGGCTCATCGCGCATCCAGAGTGCCGTGAAGGAGCGGCTGAAGAACGAGCTGGCGAGTCGCCCGACGGCCCACAAGCGCGTTGCGACGGCGATCTCGGTGATGCGTTCGAAGCTCGATGCTTTCGCCTGGGCCCTGAAGAGCGGTCCGGCCAGGTCCAAGAAGACCTTTGCCGACGTGCCCGGCCTCTTCGACCAGATGGCGCAGGCACTGGAGCAGATGCCGGACGTCGGCGGAGAGGCGCAGCGCGAGAACCTGGCGCGTTCTCTAGTGAATGCGGCGTTTCACCCCAAGGTCTGGGCGGAGGCGACGGGTTGGAAGCCGCTGGAGCCGATGGAGACCCCGATAGGGACGTTCCTGGGACTGGGCGGTTTCTTCGACGCCCTCGTGACGCATCGCGTCGCGGCCTGCCTGGGCCGGCTGGGGTCCGGCGGCGTGGTCGATGCTCGCACGGACGTACGGTTCGTCAAGCAGGGTCGCGCCGTAGCCGAGCATGACATGCTGCTGGCCACGCGGGAGGGCGTACTCACCTCGCTCGACGCAAAGACCTTCGACCTGGCTTCCGAGGAGTTCCAGTCGCGCCTGCTGAAGCTGCGGGCGCACGCGAGTCCGTTCTTGACGGTGCTGCCCGTTTTCCCATTCTTCCCGGAGGAAATGGACTCGGATGGTACACCAGAGCGATTGAGAACGATGGTCTTCGAGCTTTCGGCGGTGAAGCAAGCCTTCGCCGTGGTGGGTGCCGGCGACGCGCCATTCTGGGTCAGGCGCGATCCCGCCGACGGCCGGCGCATTCAGCGCGCTGGGAAGCGGGAGGCGGGCTGGACCGCCTGCGAGACGCTGGAGAGATTGGTGGAGCGGTTGAACAGGACGGGATAGGTAGCCGGCGACGGTTCTATTTCTTGAAATGGGCCTGGCTTTCGTGGTTGAGTTCGGCCGACGAGCCTTCCGCAAAGGCTGGAACAGCCTGATGGCCCTCCCCGATTGCTCCCCCAACAAATCGGGTGCATTCCATTATCGGTTTCACCGGATAATGGGAATGCAAATTGGGCGCACAGCCGCCGCGTACCCGGCATACTCGAATCGCGTAACCGCCGTTCACCTCGAGGAGGTTTCTCACCGTGGCACGAACCCCAACGACGACCAGACGCCCTCGCCGCACCAAGGTCGAGATTCAACAAGAGTTTGCGGACCTGCAGGAGGAAACCTCCAAGGCCGAGCAGGAGACCGACTCCAAGACCGAGAGTTTTCAGAAGCTCAAGGAAGACGAGACCCGTCAGGCTGTCGAGGGCCTCACCGTGGACGCGGTGGTCCAGCGGCTTTCGAACCTGGGACTGGAAGTCTCCAAGGCACTCTCGGGACTATCGGAGCAGTTGGTTCAAGAGGTCTCGTTGCTCTCCACCGTGAAGGACGCCGTGAAGCTGGAGAAACGAGAGCTGGAGAACCTCCACAAGATAGACGTCGCGGCGACGGCCGTGGATCAACTCGTCGGCGAGCATCGACTCAAGACCGAAGAGTTCGAGCAGGAGCAGGGCAAGCTGCGCGCCGAATGGGACGAAGAGAGGCGGCAGCGCGAGCAAGATACGAAGACCTACGAGGAGACTCTCAAAAAACAGCGCCAGCGCGAAGTCGAAGACTTCGAGTACAAGAAGACGCTGGAGCGCAAGAAAGCTCAGGACAAGTACGAGGAGGAAAAACGCGACCTCGAGCGCGCCAACCGCGACAAGCAGGAGGAGTTGGAGCGCTCCTGGAAGTTACGAGAAGCTGCGCTCAAGGAACGAGAGGAAGAACTGGCCCGGCTCCGCAAGGAATCGGAGGAGTTCCCGGAGCGGTTGCGCAAGGACGTCGAGAAGGCGCGCGCCGACGCGGTGAAGGCCACCGAGCAGAGCTTCAAGCATCAACTGGCTCTCCTGGAGAAAGATCGGGCCGCCGAGAAGGGAGTCGCCGAGCTGCAGATCCAGGCGTTGACGGACGGCCGAGCGCTTCAGGCGGCACAGGTCGAGGGCCTTCAAAGACAACTCGACGAGGCCAAGAGGCAGGTTCAGGAGATTGCGGTAAAAGCGATCGAAGGCGCTTCGGGCGCCAGGGCGCTCAGTCACGTCAACGACATCGCCATGGAGCAGGCGAAGCAACGAACGCCAAAGGCATGAGCGGCGGGCGAGTACTTCCTTTCCTCATCGACAATGGAGCGTTACCTGGTGAACGTGGAGCCCGCGGCCCACGCCTGACGTGCTGTTTCACCTCCCCGGCAAGCTCACCGCCACGCTCTGCGGAACGCTCAACAGATAGCCCTTTCCGCTCTCCGCAAACGGCGCAGCCGGCGTCACTCCGGGCAAGTAGACTCGCAGCCGCGAACGCCCGCCGGCCGTCTCGCCGTAGACCACGAAGCGGCTCGTCGTCAGGGTTGCGAGATCGGCCAGCGTGTAACCGGCGGGCACTCCGCGCGGCAACGCGATCAGACAAAGGCCCGGTCCGAGCGTGCGCTGCAGCTCGGCGGTTGTCCATGGGGTGCCGCCCACGCTCGCCGGCGGCGACGCAGTGTCCAGTACGGCCAGATACCCCTCGCTGCCCGTCACCCCGAAGCCGATCGCCGCCAGCGACGGCGAGTACGGCACAAACCGGCTACGACCGCCTGTGGTGTCCAGCCGGGCCAAGAAACGGGCGCGCAAGAGATCGAGAAGCTCACGTGCGCCGAATCCAGGCTGCGAGGGGGCCACGGCGACCGCGACGAGGTTGATGCCCGGGAACGCCGTCACGGGCACGACTTGGCTGCCCACCGCCAGCAGTTCGAGCTCCACCGGCGCAGGCGCTCCGCGCGCCGACCCGTCGTCCACGAAGAGCCGGAACGCGATCCGCCGGTCGACGGCGCCGGGGTCGGGCGCCACAAACGTCGTCACCGCGGCGTAGGGATTGGAGAGCGTCACCGTGGGCCCCGATACCTGCACCCACGTGTAGCGCAGCGCCCCACGCGCGGGTCCCGGATCCGAAGAGCCGGCTCCGCTCAAGCGGATCGTCGCGCCCATCTGCGCTTGCAACTGCGTCACGGGCGCGGCTGCCGGAGCCCGGGACTTCTGAGCGACGGTCGAAATGCCGGCCACGGCGCTGGGACAGGCGTTGGAAGGACTGTCGACCAGCACGGAAATACGCCGCGCCACCTCGATCCCGGTGGGATGGCCGACGGAATCCAGTTCGGTCGCGCGGCACTCGAACTCGTGCAGGAATGCGGTCGTCGGCGTGAACCTCGCGCGAGAGCGGCGCAGCGGTCCGGGCCCGTCCAAAGGTGGCTCCAGATCCACTGGCGGGCCGGCGAGCTGCGACCAGCGAACCCGAAACTGCTGGCCCGCGTTCGCGGCCAGGTCAGCGTCCTCGAGCGTCGCCAGCAGGCTCACCTGGGCCGGAATGGCGACGCGCAAAGGCGCCGCGACGGGAGGCTCGCCCGGCTCCGGTTCGGCTCCGCCGATTGCGAAGGTGGTCTAGGCCGTGGCGAGGAGCGCGAGCGCGGGCAGGCGATCGCCCGGCGGCACCGCCAGCACGCTCACGGGTTCCGCCGCGCTGACATTGCCGCCCGGGTCGCTCACGACCAGCTCGAAGTCGTAGCGCCCCGGAACCGCGGCGGCGAAGTGCGGCGCGGGCGCAGTCGCCGTGGGCGTCAGCGCGGCCGATGGCCCAGCAATCTGCCGCCAGGCGTACGTCAGTCGGTTGCGATCCCCGGCGTTCGGATCGAACGATCGTGTACCGTCCAGCTCGATTTCCGGCACCGCCGCTTGCACCACCAGAGTGGGAGTCGCCGGCCCTGTCGACCGGCCACTGGCGACTTCGATGGCCCTGGGCGCGGCGGTGGGGGCGACGTCCGGCCGCTCGATCCGCACGGTGACGCGGCTGGGCGCGCTCTGCAGTGAGCCGTTGGACACCTGCAGCGCGAAGGCGTACGAGCCCGACACGCTCGGGGCGAAGGTGGGCACCGCGCTGGCCGGATCGGAGAGCGTCACCGGCCCGGGCCCGTCCAGCAAGCTCCAGCGATACGAGAGTGGCTCGGGAACCAAGTTGGGATCGGTGGACAGACGCCCGTCCAAGCGGACGTAGGCGCGGCGATTGTCCGGCGGGGCGAGCAGCGGATCGGGGATCGTCGGGAGCAATTGCTGACCCGCCAAGGCCACCGGAATGCGTCGATCGAGTCCCGCGTCGGCAAGGCAGCCGTTGAACTGGAACGCCTCGTCGCGGTCCGTGACCAGCTCGGCGAAGACGACGGTCGCCGCACCCGGCGGCGCGACGTTGCCGGGATGAAGGGCTCGCAACGTCAGCGAGAAGAGCGTGCCGGAAGGCGTCGTGCCGGAGGCCGCGCGCACGCTCGCGGAAAAGGCCCGCAAGACCAGCACGCCTCCGCCCGTGTCCTGCACACGCGTGTCGAGCCCGGCGACGGCGGGCCCGGCCGAGAATCGGCCTTCGTACTCCACCTCTCGCGCGTCGAGCCGTACGAGCAGCGTGGCGCGCGCGAGAAACGACTGCAGGCCCCTAGCCGCGACGCCGGCGACGATCGCGTCTCCCGAGCGGTGAAGCTCCACTGCTAGCGAGGGTCGTACGGTCGGCGAGTACGAGACGATGTACTGTCCGGTAGAGGTGCCGTCGGCGGCGCGGACCCGCACGAAGAGCGCCCTGTCGAGCGTGGCCGTGAACACGAGCGACGCCTTTTCTCCGCCCTGGGGCGCGGTGGCAGTCTGCAACTCGGTGGAGCCATCGGGTCCGAATAGCGCCACGTTCAGGCTCCGCAGACTGTAGGGCGTGACGTCGAAGCGGTACTGTGTCCCTCCGCGCACGGCTATGCGGAACCAGTCGGCGTCGCCCGGAGGAGCGATCTCGCCCGGCACGACCCGGTCGATGGGCACCGGCGAAGCGTCGTCGGCGGCGGCGCCGTGATCGCGCGGCGAAACCGGCGGCGCCAGATGCGCAGAAACCGCGTACGTGCCGGTGGCGATCGGATCGAACGCCCGCACCCGGGCAAAGGCGATCCCGCTGAAGGACGGCCGGAACCGCACGCTGGAAAGCCGCGTTCCCGGCGCGTCGTCGTTTTCGGCCAGGACCGTGGCCCCGTCGGCCCCGAACAGCGTGAGCACGGTGTCGTCGAGCGTGCCCGCCCCTGTCTCCACCACGTACTCGCGGTTCAATTCGACAGGAATGCGGAAACAGTCGGCGTCACCGCCGCGCTCCAGCGTGCCCGCCGCGGCCGCCCCCCCGACGGTCACGTCGTCGCGGGGTGAGGCGGTCCCGCCGGGTATGTCGGGATGGTCGTCCGGCGCTCGGACGACCGTGACCGCCACGTCGGCCGCGGCCGTGTTGTTTCCGGGGACGCCGTCCGGCAGCGCGTGTGCGGGGTCGACGCTCGCGATCTGGAACCAGGTCCCGAGCCCGACGCGGGCCGGATCGACGATCGCCTCGACCGGGAAGGGGCGCTGCCCGCCCGGCTCCACCTCGCCCACGTCGAGACGGGCCACCAGCACGCTGCTCGTCGAGAGGACGGCGGCGGCCGACAGGTAGACCTCCAGGACGGCGCCGGCCACTGCCGTGGCCGTCCCCGCATTCTCGACCACGACCGTGGTGCGTAGGGTCGTGCCCTGCCCCACCGCGGACGGCGCGCCGCGCGAGATCGAGACGATACGAAGGTCTGGCCGCCCCGGCTCCACCAGGGCCCGCACCGCGTAGAGGCCGCGGTCCCTGGGATTCGGCGAACGGACGGTCAGCCGAAACTCTCCGCCGGCCGACAGCGCCATCGGCCCGATGCGGGAAGCCTTGCCGCCTCCGAAGTCGTCGTTCGATGCCAAAACGGACCCATTGGGTCCGTTGAGTATGAGCAAGGTGTCGGCCGCGCCTCCCGGGTCCGGCAACGAGCTCTCGATCGTCAAGAGACTGCCCGCCGCCGCCGTGAACCGAAAGACGTCGACGTCGCCCGGCGGCGCCAGCAATCCCACCGAGGGCTCCCCCGACGTGTCGAGCAGATCCTGGGGCAGACGCGCCTCGGCAGTCGTGTTGGGATGGTCGTCCTGGTCGATTCCGATCACGGTGGTCGGCACGATGCTGACCAGGACGTTGTTCGTCTCGTTGGACTCGGCGATCTGGTCGTAGAAATCGGCCCGCGCCAGCGCGAAGTAGGCGGCCGGAGTCAGGTCGGCCGAGACGACGCCTGTGAAGGGACCGACCAGTCGCCGCTCTCCGGGGCGCAGGCCGGCATCCACGTCGTGGACTCCCAGCCCGGCGGCGCTCGCCGTCGACGACTGGCTGGCCGCCAACCCCAGCTCCAGGCCGAAGCCTGCTGCCGTGGCCGTTCCCCGATTCTCGACCTCGACGATGATCGCCATGGCCTGCCCGACGGAGACCACGCGGGGCGCGAACAATCGGGTCACGGTCAGATCGGCACCCGCCGCGCCGAGGTCGAAGGGCTGGGTGCGCACGACGCGGTTGTTCGTCTCCGACGACTCTCCGATCTGCCCTTCCGAGTCCGCGTTTGCCGCCAAACGGAATCGGCCGGCCGGCAGCTCGCGCGGGGCCGCGAGCTCGACCTTGACGTCGGTCGAGGCGCCGGCGGCGAGACCTTCGACACGGGCCCTCCCGAGAGTCGCCAGAGCGTTCGAGTCGATTGGACCGGAGGCCGGCAGCAGCACCACGGTCACGTCGAAGGGAGAGACGACGCTCGCGGAACCTGCGTTTCGGACGGTCAGCGACGCCTGCGCCGACTCTCCGGCCGAGAGGCCCGCGGGCGCCGTCAGGCCTGCAATCGTCAGGTCGGCTCGCGCAGCGTCGAGCGTGAGCGGCGCGGCGGAGGCGAAGACATTGTTCGTCTAGTCGGTCTCGGCGATCTGGTTCTCGGGATCGGCAACGCCCAGCATCACGTACGTGGCGGGCGCCAGCGCACCGTTGCTGGCCACGAAGAAGGACAGCGTCCGGTTCTCGCCGGCGGCAAGCAGGGCTACAGGCGCGCGGCCGACCTCGGACCGAACGACCGGATCGGGACTGCCGTTCTGCCGGCGCAGCGCCAGCACGACGGAGAGATCGAACGGGGCAGCCGTCGCGCCAGGCCCGGCGTTGTGAACGGTGAGCGTCACGGGGAAGGAGTCGCCCACCGATACGCGCGCCGCGTCGTGACGCACCGCGGTCACCGACAGGTCCACGTTCGGCGGGGGCGTCACGACGAAGGGGCGACTCGACACGTTGTTGGTTTCGTCGATTTCACCCGCGTCGTCATAGAGGTCGGCCACGGCGAAGGCGAAGTAGTTGCCCGGGGCCACGGCTCCGGGCACGGTCAGCGACTCCTGGGCGCGGAAAGTTTGCCCGGCGGCCAGACCGCGCACGGTCGTGCCCCTGAGGATGAGATCGGCGCCGGTGAAAGTCGTGTCCGTGGAGAGCACGAAGCCGACGTTGAAATCGGGGACGACGTTGCCGCTGCCTCGGTTGCGCACCACGGCCGTGGCTGGAAACGCGCTCGAGACCGACGCCGACGCGGGGAAGACGAACTGGTCGATGACGAGGTCCGCCGCGGGCGCCGAGATCGCGAATCTTCCCGACGCGGCGCGGGCGTTGTTCGTCTCGTCGGTCTCGCCGACGGTCGCGTCGAAGTCCGCCAAAGCGCCGGCCGTGTAAGTCCCGGGCGCTATCGAGCGCGGCACCTTGGCGTAGAACGTCTCGGTCACGGCGGCCCCGGCCGCCAGCGAGGCCACGTCGAAGCGGCCGATGCCGGTGTCGGCCACCGTCAGCGTGACGTCGGCGCTCACCAGGAGCTCGACCCGGAAGGGAGTCGTTACATCGCCCGTGCCCCGATTGCGCACGGTGGCTGTCGCGACGAAGAGGTCGCCGGCCGAAACGGAGGCCGGCATCTGCACGGATTCGATCGTCAGGTCGGCGGTGGCTTGCGAGAGCAGGACGGTGCCGGAGGCTGCTCGCACATTGTTCGACTCGTTGGTCTCGACGACGTCGTCGCGGGAGTCGACGATGACGCCGTAGGTGTAACTGCCGGGCGCCAGCGACGCCGGGACGATGGCCGAGAGGGTGATCGCGGCCGTCGTGGACGCCGCGAGCCCGCCCTCGTAGGATTCGCCCATGGCCTGGTCCTGGGTCGTGACGGTGACGTCGGAGGAGAGATAGCCCGTTACCAGAAAGGCGCCCGCTGGGCCCGTGCCTCGGTTGGAGACGACGGCGCCGGCGCTGAACAGCGTCGAACGGAACGCTGCCGGTCCTGCGTTCACGGAATCCACGCGCAGGTCCGCGCTCGCCGGTTGCACTGTGAAGTCGACGCTGAAAGCGTTGTTGGTCTCGTCGCTCTCGCCGATCGAGAACGACGCGTCGGCGACGACCGTGAGCTTGTAGGGGCCGGGCGCCAGGTTGCGAGGGATACTCCCGCCCGCGAACACGACCTGGGAGGTGGCCCCCGACTCGAGCGCCGACACGAGCTCGTACTTGACAACCGGGTCGGTTGTTGTTGCCTGCCGGCCCTGCGCCAGTGCGACGATGGCGCTGAACCCCCGAGGCGTGGAAACGGCGCCCTGGTTCTTGATCGTGGCGGTCACTTCTATCGGATCGCCGATGCGCGCCGCCGCGGCCGATGCCTGCACCGTGGTGACGATCAGATCGGCGCCGGGACTCGTGACTGTCAGGGCGACCGGCTGCGGGGAGCCGTTGTTGGCTTTGTTCGTCTCGCCCACGGCGTCGTAGAGGTCCGCGACGGCGCCGACGTAGTACTGGCCGGGCGCCAAATCCGCCGGGATGACCACGCAGCAGGACTCCAGACGCGCCGTCTGCCCCGGGGGTAGTCCCGGGTAAGTGCCTCCACCGGAGAGGCCGCGATCCTCTCGGGTGATCGTCGTATCCGTGGAGATGTAGAAACCGCAGTCCGACGGAAAGCGCGCTGGCCCGGTCCCGATGTTCTTGAGCGTCGCGGTCATCGGGATCGCGTCACCGCGCGAGGCCCTGGACGGCGACTGAAAGCGATCCACGATCAAGTCGGCCGTGGGTGTCACTAACCGTATAGTTCCCGCGCTGACGGCGTCGTTGTCCGTCTCGTCGAGCTCTACGATTCCGTTGGCGTTGTCGGCCCTGGCGCCCAGCTTGTACGAGCCAAGCGCCATCCCGCGAGTCGGAACGAAGCCGACCCAGGTGCGAGTTTCTCCCGCGGGAACGCTGCCGTTGTTGCCCGTGTCGGCGCTGCCCGGGAACTGCGGCGATGCAGGCAGCGCGGTCGCGCCTGGATCCAGCAGCAGGAGGCCGGTCGACCAGTATAGGGTCGTGTTCGCGTTGCCGGTGTTTCGCACCTCGACGTTAGGCCGGAATGTGTCTCCGACCGCTGCCTCGGCGGGCAGGAAGATGGCGCCGATCCGAAAGTTCGGTTGGGCCGGTGCCTGTGTGGCGAGCAGAAGACCCGCAACCAGCACCGACAGGAGTGGCCCTCTTCGTGACGGTCCGACCAGCTTCGCGAACGAAACCGAGCCCGAACAGCAGCCCATGTCACCGCCTCCTCCGGGGCCGGTACTGCCCTCGGGATCGTCTTTTCCAGCGGATTGTGCCCACTCCGGTCTACACCAGCGAGCGCTCTCCGCGCAACGCCCCGACGACCTTTCAGACGTCGGCAGGGGGCGCCGGCAGAACCCGCGCGGTGCGGAGCTCGTCGAGTCGCTTTCGCTGCAGCAGCATTTCGCGGTACAGCTTCTGCGGCAGGGTGACGCGGCCCGATGCGACCTGCTTGTCGATCTGCTCCAGCAGTCCCACGAGCATTTCGGCGCTTGCGGTCTCGAGCGTTCCTCGGGCAGCGGCCACGAGGGCCGTCACGGTCTTGAAGCGTTGGAACTCGACGGGCATCGGCATGGGGGCGAGTATACAGGACGGACCGCGGAGATCGAGTTGCGTCGCGCGTGCCGGCTCCCCATACTGCCCCCGTGCGTCTCACTTTTCTCGGAGGAGCCGACGAAATCGGCGCCAGCTCCATCCTGGTGGAGACCTCGGGGTGCCGAGTGCTCGTCGATTGCGGGCTGAGAATGGGCGGAGCCGCGCGCGACCCGCTGCCGGATTTGCGGTCTATCCAGGAACACGGCGGTCTCGACGCCGTGGTGCTGACCCACGCGCACCTGGATCACACCGGAGCCCTGCCGCTGCTGCACTCGTCTCTTCCGAACGTGCCGGTGTTCGCGACGGCGCCGACGCTGACGTTGCTCAAGGTCTTGCTCTTCGATGCCGTGAAGATCATGGGCGGCAAGCTCGATCACGAAGGCGAGTTGCCGCTCTACTCGCAGGAAGCCGTCGAGGGGTTGCTGGCCCGGGCGAAGCCGACGCGGTTCCTCGAACCCTACGAGCTGACCGGCGGAGCCGTCACGCTTACGCACTTTCCCGCGGGCCACATACTGGGCGCCTCGCTCGTGGCCATCGAAAGCGCGGAAGGGCGTGTGCTGGTCAGCGGCGATTTCTCGGTGAGCGACCAGATCACCGTGCCCGGAACGCTGCCGCCGAAGCTGCGGGCCGACCTCGTGCTCGTCGAGTCGACCTACGGCGATCGCCTGCATGCCAACCGTCTTCTCGAGGAGCGGCGTCTGGTCGAGACGGTGCGAGACGTGGTCGCCGCGGGCGGCAAGGTGCTGATCCCCGCCTTCGCCCTGGGGCGCGCCCAGGAAGTGATCCTCATCCTGAAGCGGGCGTTCGCAAAGAAGCAGTTGCCCGAGATCCCGGTCTGGGTCGACGGGATGGTGCGTTCCGTGTGCGAGGCTTACTCGATGTACCCGGAGTGGGTGTCGCCCTACCTGCGGCGGCGAATCGAGAAACAGGGCAATCCGTTCTTCGATCGAGAGGGACCGGTGCGGGCCGTCGAGAAACCTGCGCAGCGCGCCGAGATAGCGCAGGGGCCGCCCTGCTGCATCGTTGCTTCCAGCGGCATGCTGAGCGGCGGACCGAGCCAGCAATTCGCGGCGATGCTGGCGCCGGACCCGAAGAACCTGATCGCCATTACGGGCTATCAGGACTAGGAAGCTCCCGGGCGAGTGCTGCTGGACCTGGCGGAGGGCCGCTCGCGCGACCTCCGGATCGGCGGCCAGGTGGTGCCCGTCGCGTGCCGTGTCGGACGCTACTCGCTGTCGGCCCATGCCGACGGCGCGGAAGTCGCGGGACTGCTGGGCCACCTTCGTCCGCTCGACGTGGTGCTCGTTCACGGAGAGGGCAACGCGCGGCCGGGTCTGGCCCGCGCGGCGGCGCCGCAGGTCCGGGACGGCGTCTACTTGCCGAGTCTGGGGGACACGCTGGAGTTCGCCTACCGCAGGCCCAGGGAGCGAGTGGTGCTGCAGGCCCTGCCGGGGTTCGGCAAGGAGCGCCTCCCGGACGGGCCGGGCCTCGCGGCGCTTGCCGGCGCTTTGCGGACACGCGGCCCGGAGGGGCGGCTCTTCGACGTGCGGGAGCTGGCGCAATACTGGGCCGGGCCGTCGGGCGGAGGAGACTCCGAATTGCGCGATCGGCTGCGGGGCTGGCTCGATGCGGCGGGTTCGCCGTTCGAGGCCGACGCGCGCCGGCCGTTCCTGTACCGGCTGCGAAAGGAGCCGGCGGTCCCGGTCGAGGCCGCCATGGCCCCCGGAGCGGCGCCGGCCGGCGCGGAGTCCGGCCCTCTGGAGCAGACGGCCGCGACGGCGAAGATCGACGCGTTGTTGCCGTCCGCGACGGGCCTCTACCGAAAGAGCTTTCGGGTGGAGGAGCGGCGCGTGGAGCTCTGCTTCGAGTTCCCCGCGGTCGCCGCGCGCCTGTACGCCGAGACGATCGGGCGGCTCTGCGAAGAGACTGGGTGGACCGTTTCGGTCTATCCTGAGGTACGGCTCTCGAGTCTCTTCGAGGCGGTGTCGAGGACCGTGCCCTCGGACTGGCAGGTCGCGCGCCAGCCGGCCTACCACCGGGAGAAGGGCCTGGTGGTATTGCATATCGCATCCGTGCCTCCGGACTGGCAGGAGCAAACGACTACTCTTTCCCGGCGGTTCGAGGAGGAGACCGGGCTGCGGCTCGTCTTCGAGCGCGGCGGGCCGGAGGATGCTCCGGTTCGCGAACAGCGCGACGCCGAAGGCCGGATCGAGATCAACCAGGCGATGGCCGCGCTGGACCGGGCGTTCCGCGATTGTCCGCACCGACCCGGCAAGAAGAGCCGCAAGACCGACGCCCAGGGGCCCTACCTGGAGCTCGGCTTCATCTCGCCCGCGGTGGCCGTCCGCTACACGGCCGCGATCGAGGCAGTTGCCCGCGAGATCGGCTGGCGCGTCGTCGTCGGCGATCGCACCGACCAGATCGCCATCCTTTCGGTGTTCCGGGAACTCTGGCCCTCCGAGTGGCCGATCCGGAAGGGCCCAAGCCTGCACGTGGCGCAGGGCCGCCTTGCCGTCGTCAGCGGCTGGCAGCCGCCCGCCGCCGAGCTGGCGCCGATCGCCGCCGCGCTGAAGGAACGAACGGGGTTCGAGCTGGTTGTTGGATAAGGCCCCCCAGATCGACACGAGGGACGCTCGGACTCCCTCCCATACAACGGGGTCCAGGAGGCATTGCCCCCTGGTACAGAGATCGGGTAATGCCCCCAGGGCCTTCAAGGGAACCATGTCTGGAAGCGGAACCT
>JACQFU010000613.1 GCA_016199905.1 Candidatus Wallbacteria bacterium | reverse complement strand
GCACGCTGACGACGGTGACGTCGGTGCGCGTGGGAGCGCGGTCGACCATCGAGGCGTTGAGCAGCAGGAAGCCGCCGGCTTCGACGGAGGCCTCGAACTTGTCCAGCGACGGGCGGTTCATTGCGACGACGCCCCTGGGGTGATCGACCACGGGCGAGGCGATGGGACGGTCGGACACGACGACAGTGCAGTTGGCGGTGCCTCCGCGCATCTCGGGGCCGTAGGACGGCAGCCAGCTCACCTCGCAACCGGCCTGCAACGCGGCCTCGGCGACGAGTTTGCCGATCAGCAAGACGCCCTGCCCGCCGAACCCGGCGATGATGACCTCTTCGCGTTTCACGACGTCACGCTCTCCTCCGGCAGCTTCAGCTCGCCCAGCGGGTAGTACGGGATCATGTTGTCTGCGAGCCACTTGCAGGCCACGTCCGGCGGCATGGCCCAGTTGGTCGGACAGGTCGAGAGCAGCTCGACCAGGGCGAAGCAGCGGTCCTCGACCTGATAGCGGAACGCCTTTTCGATGAACCGCTTGGCCTCCAGGATTCGGCCGGGCTCGTGGAGCGAACCTCGAGCCACGTACGCGGGCGTGCGCAAAGTCGCAAGCAGTTCCGACATCCGGATCGGGTAGCCGACCTGACGCACGTCGCGGCCGTCGGGACAGGTGGTCGTGATCTGGCCGGGTAACGTCGTGGGCGCCATCTGCCCACCGGTCATCCCGTAGATCGCGTTGTTGATAAAGATGACGGTGAACTTCTCGCCGCGGTTGGCGGCGTGCACAATCTCGCCCATGCCGATGGAGGCCAGATCGCCGTCGCCCTGGTAGGTGAAAACGATCAGGTCCGGGCGCACGCGCTTGACGCCCGTGGCAAAGGCGGGTGCGCGGCCGTGGGCGGCCTCCAGGAAGTCACAATTGAAGTAGTTGTAAGCCAGCACGGCGCAGCCGACGGGCGCGATGCCGACCGTGCGCTCGCGGATGCCGAGGGCGTCGATCACCTCGGCGATGAGCCGGTGAGCAGTGCCGTGGGTGCAGCCCGGGCAGTAGTGGGTGGGGACGCGGCGCAGCGCCTCGGGCCGGGAGTAGAGGGTCTGGGTCGCGGTCACTGGCAGGCTCCCTTCGCCAGGCGGCGGAACGCGCCGGCCACCTCGTCCGGAGTGGGGACGACGCCACCGGAGCGGCCGAAGAACTCCGAGGGGCCCAGTTCTCGCAAGGCCAGGTCGACGTCCTCCACCATTTGACCCTGCGAAAGCTCCACGGTGACGACGCGGGTCGCGTGACGCGCCGCGGCATGGACGGCCGCGGCGGGGAACGGGAAGAGCGAGATCGGACGCACCAGAGCCAGGTGCAACCCCTCCTCGCCCAGGATGTCGATCGCCGTCTTGCAGATGCGAGCCATCGTGCCGTAGGCGACGACGAGCAGGTCGAGGCGGTCTCGCTGGTTGTAGAGCTCGACCTGAACCTCCTCGTCCACCATCCGGCGATACTTTGCCGATAAACGCAGGTTCATCTTCTCGAGAACGTGAGGATCGAGGTAGAGCGATTTGATGATATTCGGATCGCGGCCGCGGCAGCCCGTGGTGGCCCAGGGTTTTTCCGACGGCACTCCGGGCGTCAGCGAGTCGAGCGAGACGGGCTCCATCATCTGGCCGATCATCCCGTCGGCCAGCAGGATGACCGGGTTGCGGTACTTCTCCGCGAGATCGAAAGCCTGCACGGTCAGCTCGGCTGCCTCCTGCACGGAGCAGGGCGCGAGCACGGGGCAGCGGTAGTCGCCGTGCCCGCTGTTGCGAGTGGCTTGCCAGTAGTCGCCCTGCGCCGCGAGCACTCCTCCCAGACCGGGGCCGCAGCGCATCACGTTGATGAAGACGACGGGCAGCTCGGCGCCCGCGATGTACGACATGGCCTCTGCCATCAGACTGAAGCCCGGGCTCGACGTGGAGGTGAAGACGCGTTTGCCCGTGGCGGCGGCGCCGAAGAGCATGTTCGCGACGGCGACTTCGCTTTCGCCCTGAAGGAAGACTCCTCCGACCTGCGGCATCCGCTTGGCGAGGTACTCGGCGACCTCGGTCTGGGGCGTGATGGGGTAGCAGAAGTAGGCCGACGCGCCCGCGCGGATCGCCGCCTCGCCGATCGCCTCCGCCCCCTTCATCAGCAGCTTTCGCGGCCGGCTGCCCGCATCAGAACCTGAAGAAATCATAGCTCACCCCGTGCACGTGGATCTGGATGGCCACGTCCGGACAGACGACGGCGCAGAGGCGGCAGGCGATGCAGCGCGAGCCGTCGGCCACCTCCGCCGGGTAATAGCCCTTGGGGTTGATGCGCTTCGACGGCGCGAGCACGCCCTGCGGGCAAGCTTTGCAGCAGAGCTCGCAGCCCTTGCAGATCTGCTGGTCGATGGTCACCGATGACACGGTCGCCTCCCCGGATCAGACGTAGGTGAGCGGAGACTTGCGGGCGCCGCGGGTCTCGGGCAATCCCAGCACTCGGGTGAGCGCCAGGACCGGACAATCGAAGGAGCTCGGAGGCAGCGCGGGGGCGAGCCGTTCGTCGCAAGCCACCATCCGCACGGGCAGGCCGGCTGTCCGCGCCAGCTCGCTCACGGCGCGATAGCCGCCCAGCACCGTCTCGACGTCGGTCTCGTCCATCAGGTGCGTGTTGGCGATCAGGCCGGTCGGCACCAGCCCCGCGGCGGCGCGCACCTCGTCGCACATCTTCGAGAGCCCCGCCAGGTCGGTGGTAAAGGGCCGGCTGGTATTGAGGACCAGCAGGAACTCGTAGCCGTCTGGACGAAACGCGCCGGCCAGCGACGCCAGAACCCGCGCGCCGGCCGCGTCGCCACCGACGTCCAGGACGACGATTCCGGCGCCGGGCTCAGCCGTCATCTCCTCGGGCTCGCCGGCGCCCGCCTCCCGGATCATTCCGCGAATCTCGGGCAGGATGACGGGCAAGTCCGAGAAGAACTGTTCGCCGGGAGGCGCGATCAACTCGACGCCCGCGTCCGCCAGCAGCTCGCGGGCCTCGCGGCAGCGGTTGAACGGCTTCACGATATCGAGGTCGGCGATTCGAACGCGGTCGCCCGTGGCCCGGAGCCTCAGGCAGAGGTTGATAGCCAGCTCGGTTTTTCCGCTTCCGAGGCCGCCGGCCAGGATGACGACCGGTTGGCGAGGGCGCAGGCGCGAGTCGGCGAGCGGCGGGAAGCCGCGTTGCGATAGGTCAGAATGACCGTTCGCGGCGCCGGGCGGCCGGGGCCGGCCGTCGTCCCGGGAAGCGGGCCGCTGGCCTGCGGTCGAGACCATCTTCGCGTCTCCTCCTCCCTCTCTGGTCTTCCGGAGGGCCTGGAGCCGACCCGGGCGAAAGAGAGGATCACGCGGGCCGCAAGTTGAGGGCCACAACAACGCTCGAATGGATTGAAGACCGAAGATTGGGGATTGGAGACCGAGCGATCCCGGACTGAGCGACAGAAGACAGACAGACAGTTGCAGACAGAAAATGATGGGGCCGAGGAGTCCGTACTTCTTCGTCTGTCGAAAATCGTCTGTCTCTTGTTGCTCCGTCCCGATTTGCAAACTTCGATCCGCCGCCTTGCCATGCCCCTATTGGCACTATAATTAGAAACCCGGGGCCACGGGCGCCCCGATGGCGGCCATGGACGATCTGAAGCGAATGCTGACCCTCACCGGAGACCCGGATCCGCAGATCCGGCGGTACGCGCTTTCCCAGATCGAGCAGCTCGCAGACACCGGCGATGAGGAGGAGATCCTCGAAACCCTGCGCAACGCCACGCGCGACCCGGTGCCGATCGTCAGCCATCAGGCCAACCGCAGCCTGACGTCGCTGCTGCAGAAGAGCATGGCGCGCCCGGCGCGCGGGCCCGGACAGTTGTCGGGCAGTCACGACGTGGTCGAGGGCGGCAGCTTCGAGAGCGTCCCGATCGCGCGGCTGCGCGAGGCGGGCCTTGCCGTGCTGCAACCGTGCATCGAGCACCTCCACTCGTTCGCCACCGGAAGCAACCCGGACATCGCCAAGAAAGCGATCCTGGCCCTGGGAAAGATCGCCAGCCCCACGTCGCTGCCCATCTTCCGCAGCTCGGTGCTCACGGCATCGCTGGCGGAGGTGACCGCGCTGGCGCTTTCGGAGCTGGATCATCCCTCCGCCATCGATCTGCTGCTGCAGGCGGCGACCTCCAACGACGTCCTCATCAAGCAGCACGCCGTGTTGGAGTTGGGGCGCTTCAGCGACAGCCGCGCCCTGGAGCTGCTGCTCGCCCACGTCGGGTTCCCCGACCCGGCCGTGCGGGCCAACGTCGCCACCGCGCTGGGAGAACACGAGGACAAGAAGGCCGCTTGCGAGCCGCTGGTCCGGCTGATCGCCGACCCGATGGTCTGGGTCGCGCTTTACGCTCTAAAGGCCATCGGCTTCGTGAAAGAGAGCCGCGCGACCGACGCCGTGGTGGCCCGGTTCCGGGCGACCACCGACCGCCACATCCGCTCCAGCGCGATCATGACGCTGGGGTTGATGGGCAACCTGGCGGCGGTGCCGACGGTGTCCGGCGCGCTTCGCGACCCCGATGATCGCGTGCGCGCCAACGCCATCGAGGCGCTCGACAAGATGGCGCTGGCCCCGAAGGAGAAGTTCCAGCAGATCAAGTCCTTGCTGTCGGACGCCAACAACCGGGTGATGGGCAACGCGGCCGTTGCCGTGCAGCATGAAGATCTGAAGCTCGCGCTGACCACCGTCGCCTCGATGCTCAAGAACCCGGACAAGTGGTTCCGCGCGACGTCGGCCTGGTGCCTGGGCAAGATCCAGAGCCCTCAGTCGGCCCAGTGGCTGCTGCGGTTGACCAAGACCGAGGCGGAGCCCGAGGTGCTTTCGGTGGCGCTGAAGTCGCTGGAGCACTATCCGTCCAACGAGGTCGCCGGCCAAGTCATCGGGCTGCTGGAGCACGAGGAGCCGTCGATCCGCGCGCACGCCGCGCGGCTGCTGGGTCTGGTGGCCGACACCACGCAGCTCAAGACGGTCTTCGATGCCTACCAGAAGGAGCCGGAGCCGGTCGTTCGGGCGGCGCTCGTCAACGCGATGGGGCGGCTGGCCGGGCCCAGCGACGTGCTCTACCTGACGGAGTGCTTGCGCGATCAGGAACCGCGGGTGCAAGCCAACGCCATCGAGGGGATCATGGCCAGCGCGGGCGCCGGCGGGCCCGACGTGATCCCGCACATCCGGCCGTTCATCGCCAGCACCAACAACCGCCTCAAGGCCAACGCCGTGCTGGCGCTGTGGCAACAGGGCGAGGTGGCGATCGTGCGCGAGCTGGAGAAGATGCTCGACCCGGCTAACTCGCGGCAGTGCTTCAGCGCCATCTACGTGGTCGGCGAGATCGGCAAGTTGCTGCGGTTCCTGGCGAGCGGCCCGCGTAAACCGTTGTTGCTGGCAGCGCTCAAGAGCGTGTCTCAGCTGCTCGACAAGGGCCCGAACACCGACGACGCGCTCCGCAAGCTGGGCCGCGGAGGCCGCAGCCTATACGTCCGGGAGAAGGCGGAGGCGGTGCTGGTCGAGATGCTGGCCGACCGGTCGGAGGAAGCCAGACACGTGCTGACGGAGGCTGCCGGAGAGATGCCCGGCGAGTGGGTCTGGACCTTCCTGAACGCCCGGCTGGAGCATCCGGGAAAGCCCTCCGAAGCGCGCTCTGCATTGCTCGAAAAGGACTCCCAGCTTCGAAAGGACTTCATCGGTCCTAATCTCGAACTGGCGACGATCTACTCGTCCCGCCAGGAGACTGGGCGCCTGGTGGATGCTTACCTCAAAGCCTTCGAAATCCGGCTGGGGCTGCTGGAGGACCAGGTCCGGATCTCGCGCTGGCTGCTGGAGAAGGGCCGCGTGCAGGAGGCCTACACGACCTTGAAGTTCCTGGTGAGCCAGGCGCCGATCCCGCCCGACACCCACTTCCAGATCGGCAAGATGCTGCTGTTCCAGAGCCGCCCGGAAGAAGCGCTGGACCACCTGTTCCGCGCTCACGTGGAGGATCCGGGCAATGCGGAGATCGGCTACTACTACGCGCGAGCGTGCGCCAAGTGCGGCCACACGGGCCTGGCCCGCGAGCTTCTGCGGCGCGTGATGGAAGCGGTCAAAGAACGCGAAGCGCCCATCTACCAGAAGGCGTTCAAGCTTTACCAGGGTATGGAGACGGAGGGCGGCGGTGGATTCTGAGACGGCGAAGACCGGTCCCGGACCGGCAGAGCTGCGCCGCCACGGGCTGAGGCTGCTGGCTCGCTGCACCGAGAAGCTGGCCAAGCTGGCCAACGACGCCGAACCGAACATGGCCAGCTCGGCTGTGCAGGCACTCGGCAAGATCGGCAGCCCGGTCTCGGTCGACGGCCTGATGAAGCTGCTGCACGTCGAGCGGATCGCCGAGGAGGCGGTGTCGGCACTGGCGCGTATCGAGGAGCCCGAGCTGGGCGAGAAGCTGCTGGCGGCGCTGAAGACGGCCGTGCCCGCGCTGACGGCGTCCATCGCCGCGGTGCTCTGGCGCTATCCCGGCCCGGGCGCGCTCGAGGCGTTGACCCGTCTGGCAAAACACGGGCACTCCGCCGTCCGGCGCGCCACGCTCGACAGTCTCGGCAGGCTGGCCGACCCGCAGGTGCTGCCCGCCCTCACCGCCGCGCTCGACGAACCCGAAGAGGACGTGGTCATCTCGGCGCTCAAGGCGCTCGAGAACGTCAAGGTCGAGGACCCGACCCGCATGGCGGCGCTGGTCAACGAGCGCTTCGAGAAGACCGCGAGCGCCAAGGTGCGCGCCACGATGGTGCAGATCTTCAACGGCCTGGAGGGCGAGGAGATCCTGACGCTGATGAAGAAAGCGCTCAAGGACGACAACGCCCGCGTACGCGCCAACGCCGTCGAGGTCGTGGCGGCGATGGAGCTGCCCGAGAAGCGCAAGCTCGGCATCCTCAAGCCGCTGGTGGTGGACGGCCAGAACAACCGCGTGATGGGCAACCTCGCGGTGGCCTTCGGCGAGATCGACCCGAAGGCCTCGATGCAGATCCTCTCGCAGCTCTTGAACAGCCCCGAGAAGTGGGAACGAGCCAGCGCCGTCTACGCCGCTCGCTACATCCGCAACGACCGCATTGCCGGCTGGCTCACGACGATCTTCACCACCGAGGCCGACGCCGACGTGCTGCGCAACGTGATCGAGAGCCTCAGCTACTTCAGCGGCGACGAGGTCACGAGCTGCTTCGTGAAGGCCCTGACGCACAACAACCCGCTGGTGCGCAGCGGCGCGGTGAAGAGCCTGGGGCGGACCAGCGATCCGTCCATCGGCAACTACCTGCTGACGCTGCTGGAGCGCGAGGAGGACCGCAACGTCATCTGCGAAGCGCTCACCGCCCTCGGCAAGATCGCCGACGCGAGCCGCATCCCCGTCGTGAGCCGCTTCCTGCAGCACACGGACCTGCGCGTCCAGGCCAACGCCATCGACGCGCTGATGCAGATCGGCAGCGTGGAGATCATCCCCCAAGTGGAGCCGTTCCTGAACAGCTCCGACAACCGCGTCAAGGCCAACGCGGCCGTAGCGCTATGGCGCGCGGGAAACCTGCAAGTGGTCGACGAGCTGGAGGGGATGCTCGACGGGCCGAACATCAAGCAGCGCTCCAGCGCGGTCTACGCCGTGGGCGAGGTGGGCGAGTCGCTGCGAGACCTGGACAACCTGCGACGCTATCTGCTTCTCGTCAGCGCGCTGCAAGAGGATCTGCAGAACCGCCGCGCCGAGGAGACGCCGCAGCCGGCGTTGCTCGGGCCAGGCTCAACAGGGCGGGCCCAGGAGCGAAGCGACGGTGTGCCTGACATAGCGCCTGCCCTAGCGCCTGCGCCCGTGAAGCCCGCGGCGCCGCTGCCCGTGCAGTTGCTGGAGGACGCGATGGAGCTGGCGGCCTCCGGCAGGCCCGACGCTGCGCTGGCCCACCTGACGGCAGCCGGCGGCGGACCGAACCCCTACGCCGCGTTCCTTCAGGCCGACCTGCACCGGCGTCGCGGAGAGCTGGCGCCGGCCATCGAGGCGTTCTCGGAGGTGAGCCGTGAATCCGCCTCGTTCGTCCATCCCCATCTGCACCTGGCGAACCTGCTGAACCGCAGCCAGGAGATCCCGCGCTCGCTGGAGGAGTACTTCGGCGCGATCGCCGCGCAGCTCGAGACGATCGCCGAGCAAGTCGAGCTGGGGCGGCGGCTGCTGGTCGAGAAGCGCGTCAACGACGCCTCGCTTCTGCTCAAGGACCTGGTCAGCCAGATGGCCATCAACCCGAAGGTCCACCACATGGCGGGCAACGAATTCCTGCGATACCGCTGCTACGAGGAGGCGTTCCGCCACCTGGCGCGCGCGTACCTGACGGAGCCGGGCTCGGCGGAGGTGGTCTTCGGACTGGCGGTGGCCTGCTACAAAACGAACCGCTTCACCGAATGCCGCGCCCTCTGCAAGAAGATGGAGACGCAGTTCGGCGCGGACCCCGTGCTATTGAAGAAGGCCCAGGACCTTGGCAAGATGATCGACAAGGCCATCGCGGAAAAGGCCTGAAACCTCGCGGAGGCAGACGATGGGTGCGAAGCTCTCCAAGGAAGAGGAGATCCATCTCCAGAAGGCGATCAAGGAAGGCAAGATCCACGGCCACACCCGCGGCGTCTGTACCCAGTGTCAGCGCCCCAAGCGGGAGATGCGTTTTCGCGGAAAACCGCTGACGTCGTGCCACTGCGGCAACGTGTGGAGCTGAGGGCGCCTACTTCCCGAAGTATCCGGCCAGCGCCTGCGAAACGCGCAAGGCCAGCTCGCGCTCCCGGGCGGGCAGCTTGGCGCCGAGCTGGGAGAAGGCCTTGTCGAGCGAGGCGATGGCGTCGCGACCATAGATGTTGTTCATCGCCTTGAGCGCCTCCAGCATCGCCACCCGCGTGTCGAAGTCGTCCTCGCCCACGGGAGCTACACTCTTCGACAGCCCCTTGGCCAGCTTGGAGAGTTGCTTGTCGTCGAGCGGTTCGAGGTTGGGGTCGGCGTCCGTCAGGACGGCCATCGCCTCCAGCCGCTCGGCGGAATCGAACGGCGCCTCGGCCGTCCGCGTGGCGAGGACCTTCAGAAGGAAGTCGAACGCCTTCGGCCCGCTGGCCTCGTCGCGGTTGACGAACTTGCGCGCCACGGCCAGGTTGTGACGCTGGGAGCGACTGTAGGAGGCCGGCGAGCTGAATAGTCCGGCGTCTCGCAACTTCCGGAAGTGGGCGAACCGGGCCGAGTAGAACTCGAACACATCGCCCGCGTCCCACTGGTTGGACTGCGGGTCGGTCGACTCGGATTCGTCCGTGGCGTAGAAGAAGTCCTTGCCCTCGTAGAGCGACTTGTCGCCCTCGTAGCCGTACGCGATGGCGGCGAGGTCGTAGGGACCGGGCTCCGTCAGGGCCTGCAGGTCGATCTCGTAGTCCATCACGGAGGTCGAGTCGGCGTTGTCCACGATGTTCTTCAGATCGGCCGTGGCCTTGAAGTTGTGGCGCAGGCCCAGGGTGTGGCCGATCTCGTGGGGCACGGTCTCCTGGATCATCCGGGTGAACACCTGCTCGTCGGTCATCGTGCTGATGTC
>JACQFU010000087.1 GCA_016199905.1 Candidatus Wallbacteria bacterium | reverse complement strand
GTGTGGAAGATGAAGTTGAGGGAGGGCCTCGGCAGGCAGCCCTTGATGGCGCTGATCACGCCTTTCATGATATCAGCCAGGAGGACCATCTCGTTGGGGCGAATCGTCTCGAAGCGCGACAGGTGGACGCGAGGGGCGATCACGACCTCGTAGGGGAACCGGGCTGCCCACGCCGTGAAGGCGACGAAGCAGTCGTTGTCGAGCACGATCCGCGACCCGTCCTCCCGCTCCTGCGCGATGATGTCACAGTATACACAGCGCTCCTTGAAGCGATAGTAGCTCTGGCAACCGTGCACTTCCTCCTGGATGCGCTTGGGGATGATGGGCATCCCCACGATGTGGGAGTGGGGGTGCGAGACCTGGGCGCCGGCGTCCTTGCCGCTGTTGCGGGTGATCAGGATCTGCCGGATGTTCGGCGAGTTCGACAGTTCCAGCGACCGATTCTGGTAGACGCTGAGGAGGTCGCGGACGTGGGCGTCGGGGTACAGCGGGAACCCGTCCTCATGCAGCGGCGACTCCACGACCAGCTCGTGGTGGCCGTGGCCATTCATCATGTCGTACATCCCGTCTCCGAAGCGGTGATAGACCTCGTCGGTCGACAGGATGGGGAACTTGTCGCGGAGCACCTTGATGCTCCAAGGCATGCCGGCGTACTCGGGAGTGGCTGGGAATCGGATGATCTCCAGCCGCCGATTGTCCTCGTCCTTTTGCGGGCAAAAGGGGCAACGCTCGCGGGGCGTGCCCGCCGACTGGGGCTCGACGAAGTCCTCCGGACGTCGCGAGCGTTCGGGCGCGAAGATGACCCAGCCGCCGGTGACCGGGTCCTTGCGGAACTCCGGCATCGCCGTGGGCTCGATAGGGATCTGGTCGCTCACGTCGAGAGTCGCCCGGCGCGCTTCAGGCGCCCATCGAGAAACGGCCGCGCCGGCCGCCCGCCCGCTCCGCCGCCGCCCACTCGTAGACCTCTTCGTAATGCTCGGCGCTCTTACGCCACGAGAAATCCTTCTTCATGGCCCTGGCGGCCAGCTTCGACCAGCGAGCCAGATCGGCGTAGATCCCCAGCGCCCGGTCGACGGCCCAGACGATGGCGTTGGCGTCGTAGTGCTCGAAAACGAACCCCGTGCCGCGGCTGCCCTGGCTGAGGTCGATGACGGAGTCGGCCAGGCCGCCGGTCCTGCGCACGATGGGGATGGTCCCGTAGCGCAGGCTGATCATCTGGTTCAAGCCGCAGGGCTCGTAATAGGAGGGCATCAGGAACATGTCCGAGCCGGCCTCGATTCGATGAGCGACGGTCTCGCTGAACCCGATGTAGGAATTGAGTCGTCCGGGGAGCCTTGCAGACCAGTAGCGCAGCATGTCCTCGAAGCGCCGCTCGCCCGTGCCGAGGAAAACCATTTGCAGGTCGCGCGACATCAGCGCGGGGATCGCGCTCTCGATGATGTCGAGGCCCTTCTGGCCGGCCAGTCGACTCACGACGCCGATGAGCGGCGTCTGGGGCCGGTAAGGCATTCGGAAGTCCCGAAGCAGCCGTCGCTTGATCTCTGCCTTGCCGGAAAGATGCTCCGAGTCGTAATGGATGTCCCAGCAGTGGGTGTCGGTCTCCGGGTCCCAGACGTCGGTGTCGATGCCGTTGAGGATGCCCACCAAGTCCAGCGAGCGCTTCTGAAGCACGCCTTCCAGGTTGCAGCCATACTCCTCGGTCTGGATCTCCTGGGAGTAGCGCGGGCTGACCGTTGTCAGCTTGTCGGCGAAGATCAGGCCCGCCTTCAGGAAGCAAACCGCCCCGTAAAACTCCAGGAACTGGCTATCGAAGAGGCCTGCGGGGAGGCTGAGCCGGCCCAGCAAGCTCGGGTCGAAGGCGCCCTGGTAGGCCAGATTGTGAACCGTGCAGACCGTCGCGACCCGCGCCAGCTTCGGTTCGGCGTGCTCCAGGGTTCTGAGGAACACCGGGAGCAATCCCGTTTGCCAGTCGTTGATGTGGATGACGTCGGGGAACCAGCCGCTTCGGCGCACGTACTCGACGACGGCGCGGCAGAAGAACCCAAAGCGAAGGCCGTTATCGACGTAGCTGCCGCCGCCGGAGCCATAGACGCCGTCGCGGTCGAAGAAGCGGTAGTTGTCCACGAACAGGACCGGCACACCGCCTGGCATGCTGGTCCAGCGCAGCACCGCCGTTTCGCGTTCGCTCCCCAGAGGCACGGGGAAGTCGATCAGGTAATCGGTCTTCTCGGTCGAGACGCTGCGGTAGCGCGGCATGATCACGCGCACGTCGTGGCCGTGGTTGAGCGCGTCCACGGCACGCGGCAGCGCGCCGCCGACGTCGGCAAGTCCGCCGGTCTTGGCGAACGGCGCTGCTTCCGATATCGCGAAAAGGATCTTCAGCGGCATGTTGGGGCCTGACAGTCTAGCCGTCGGGGCACGGACGGAATCAAGGGTTGCCGGCGGCGATGGCCTCTGCGAGCCGGCGGGCGGCCTCCTCCGGGGGCATCGGGTTGATGTAGAAGCCGGAGCCCCACTCGAATCCCGCGATGCGCGACAGGCGGGGGATGATCTCGATATGCCAGTGATAGTAGTCGCGCGCCGTGTGGTGCACGGGGGCGGTGTGAACCATGAAGTTGTAGGGCGGATCGTCGAGCTGGCTCCTCATGGCCCGGCAGGCGTCGCGCAGCATCCGGGCCAGGTCGGCGAGCTGGCCGACTCCGGTTTGGGCGAAATCGGCCTGGTGCTCTTTGGGCAGCAGGACCATCTCGTAGGGAAACCGCGCCGCAAAGGGCGTCAACAGAGCGAAGTGGGGGCTCTCGGCGCAGACGCGCACGCGGGTCGCCAGCTCCTGGCTGAGGATGTCGCAGTAGACGCAGCGCTCCTTGTACGTGAAGTAGCTCTCGGCGCCGGACAGTTCCTCGTGGACGCGGCGCGGCACGACGGGCGTGGCGATGAGCTGCGAGTGCGGGTGCTCCAGCGACGCGCCGGCGACGCGCCCGTTGTTCTTGAAGACCAGCACGTACTTGATGCGCGGGTCGCGCGACAGTTCCTCGGTGCGGCTGCGGTAGGCCCACAGGACCTTTTCGACTTGCTCGACGGGCAGCTCCGAGAATGCGACGTCGTGCTGAGGTGTCTCGATGATCACCTCATGGGCGCCGACGCCGGTCATGCGGTCGTACATCCCGACGCCCGACTTCTTCAGCTTCCCTTCGCTGACCAGGGCGGGGAAGCGGTTCGGCACCACGCGGACGGCCCAGGGTTCGGGCTCGGGTCCTGCGGCGACGGGCACGCGCAGCACCTCGCGCGGGGTCTGGGCCTCCGATCCGGTGCAGAAGGGGCAGTGCTCGCGGCCGCGGCGTTGCTCTTCGCTGACGCGGTGCTCGGTCTGCGGGACGGGCCGGTCGCTGGCGATGATCACCCAGCGTTTCTGTACCGGGTCCTTGCGCAGCTCCAGCATGCGCCCGCCCGGGGGGCTACTTTCCGCGGCGGGCCGAAAGCTGGGCCAGCCGCTCCTCGAGCTCCCGGACACGCGCCCGGGCCTCATCGAGGTCCATTTGCGTCGTCGTGAACTCCCGGATCTCTCGCGCCTTTGCGAGCCGCTCCTCGAGGTCCTGGAAGGCCCGCTTGTCGGCGGCGCCTCGCGCGGTTTCGAGCTGCTCTTCGAGCTGAAACACTTCCTGCAAGCTCTGGCGATCGGCCCGCAGCCGATCCAGACGCATCCTCACGGCGCCGGCCTTCCGGTCTTCCTTCGGGTCCCTGAGAAGGGAAAGCTGCTTTTCTGTCTCCGCGATCTTCTCCTCGAGCTCCAGCCCGGCCAGGCGCCGGGCCGAGGTTGCCTGGCGGTGGAGCAGTTCCACTTTCTCGCGACGCAGCGCCTCGAGGGGGGGATTGCTCGTCGAGGAGGCGGCCGGGACAGAGGCGGGTGGCGGGGGCGACTGGGCGGAAAGCACGGCCGGAGCGAGCGCCCCTGCGAGCATCAAGAGTGAAAGTGTCTTCATTGTCGTAAGGCTCGGAGCGGCGTCACTTTAGCACCAGCGCCGAGCGCAGGTCAACGATGGTGGCCGAGTGGCCCTGGGCCAGGGTGAAGCTGTTTCCCTCGCCCGGTTTGATGAGTCCGCCGGCCTTCCCGCCGGGCATCATGATCGAAACCCGATCGTTCGGGTCCAGGTCGCTGAGAGCATACGTGTAGGTCCCGAGCGGCAGCACCAGAGTCATCGGGTGCTGCCCGCCGGCCGAATCGTCGGTCTTCATCTGGCCGAGCGGTCCGCGGAAGACGCTCTTGCGTGACGGCTCCTCGAGGATCTCCACCAGGATGCCCTTCCCGATTTCGTCGAGCGCCTTGGCTTGCACGTTGAACTTCACGAACCCGAGTGTCACCGACGTGCCCTCGTGGCCGTCGACGGTGACGGTGGTTTCGAGCATCGGGTAGGAGCCGAGGCGCGACGAGTTGAGCACGAGCGTGTACTCGCCCGGCGGCAGCAGTCCAAGCTTGCCTGCCGCGCCGAAGCCGTCGCGCGAGGCCAGATCGTGGATCGGGGCCGTGCCGGTCGTCGTGCCGGTCGGCGTGAACGTGACCGCGACGCTCGGGAAGAAGGGCGCTTCGCAGAAGATCGCCACCGCGTGCGGGTATCGTCCCGGCGGAGGCTTCGCGACCGCGACCGGCGGCTGCCGCGGCGGCTTCGCCGGCGGCGCTACCGGCGTCGGCGGCGGCGTTGGGCCCGGCCGCGGCGCGGGCGGTGGAGAAGGCGGGCGGGAGTCCTCGAATTTGACGACGATCTCCTCGTCGCGGCCGCAGGAAGAC
>JACQFU010000599.1 GCA_016199905.1 Candidatus Wallbacteria bacterium | reverse complement strand
GGGCGACGCTGTCGGCGATCTCCATGTCGAGCTTCTCACCGCGCCGGATGGTCTGGCGCAGCTTGCGAAAGGCCTTCCCGGGCAGCTTCTCGCGCATCACGCGTTCGTTGAAGGTGTTGCAGCCGAACAGCTCGCTGACGGGACGGCCCGCCGCGGCCTTGTCCGGTTCGCCTCTGAAGCACCTGGGCGAACGGCTGCCAGCCTGTCGGATGGCCTGGAACCGCGCCTCGGCGGCGCTATCGGACGCAAATGGCATGAAAAAGTCTCCTCTCTGGACGAAATTGTTCGAACAACGCGCGAGAGGATATCACAAGCAGCAAGCATCGGGCGGGGAAGTTTGCGCCCGTGGGAGCGATGCGGGATCGTGGGGAAATCAGTAGGACGGGCCTCCGTGCCCGCCGCGAAGCCGCATCAATACTGGGCAGGCGCAGAGGTCCGCCCAACGTTGGGCTCACCTGCGACGAGGCCTCCCAGGTTCAGGCGCGTTGCGCGCAGCCGTGATATCCTGGCTGCCTATGGTCATGTTCCGCCCGCCCCGGCCCGCTCGGAGCCCGGGTCAGTTCCGCGACATGAACGCGACCCAGCTCTTCTGCCCCACTTGCAAGCGGGCGATGCCGGTGCGCGAGAAGGTCGCGCTGTACCTGCCGACGGGAGTGCTCTACCACTACGTTTGCACGCAGTGTGACGCCGTGCTGGGCAAGAAGGAAGACGGCGACTCCAGTCGCCTCGGATAGGCGGGCCGCCGGCCGGGTGGGAAGCGCGAATGAGCAGCTTGCTGCCGCTGGGGCTCGGCGCGATCGCCGTGTGCGCCGCGTTCTGGCTCCTGGGCGAACGGCAGCCGCAACGAGGAGCGCCGGATGATTCGGACTCGCACGCTCCCGATGGTCTTGTGGGTCTTTTAAGTCCACTGGAACGGCCGCTGAGACAGGCCGGCCTCGAGGTCACGCCGGCCGGATTCTGCGGCCTGGCTGCGGTGGCGTGCGCTGCCGGCGATCTGGCGGGATGGCTGCTCGCGCCGGGGGCGCCGCTGCTGGCGCTCGCCGGGGCCGCCGCGGGCGCCGCTGCTCCGTTCGTCTGGCTCCTGCGGCAAGCCTCTGCCCGAGCCCGGCTCTTTGAAAGTCAGCTCCTGCCCACGGTCGTCCAGCTATCGGAAGCTCTGGCCGCCGGGCGCAGCTTCCAGGACGCCTTGGCCGTCGTGGCTCGGACGGGACGGCCGCCCATGGCCCGGGAGCTGGCGCGAACCGTCGACGACCTCGAGCACGGCGTTCCCCTCGAGTCGGCGATGCGCGCCTTCCGCGATCGGGTCGACTCCGAGGACGTCGCCTTCTTCGTCGCCGGCGTGATGCTGCAGCGTCAGGCCGGAGGCTCCCTGGCCGAGCTACTCGACGGCATCGCCCAGACGCTCAGGCAGCGCTTCGCCTTGCGCGATCTGGTCCGAAGTCTCAGCGCCCAGGGACGACTCTCAGGCCTGCTCCTGTCTCTGCTTCCCGTGGGAATCGGCATGTACATGTACTGGCTGGTCCCCAATCACATTTCGAAGCTCTGGACCTTCGCGGAGCCCGGCTCTTTCCGGAACTGCCTGCCGCTGCTACTCTGCTTCCTGTCGGAGGCGATCGGGTTCCTGTGGATCCGCAAACTGGCGACAATCGAGTACTGAACCCGCCCACCGTGGTCCTGCACCTGCTGCCGGCTCCGGTCGTCGAGGCGCTGGCCGATCGCCTGGAGCGCGCGGGATTGGCGCCCGGCGCAGGCGCGCGGCGGCTGGAGCAGCTCGCTGCGGCCGGATTCGCTCTGGGCGCCTTGCTGGTGTGGGCCCTGGCGGCGTCGCTCGGCCCCCTGCCGGCCGGCGCCTCGCCAGTCGGCTGGGCGCTGGTGTTCGGCCTCGCGGGCGCAGCCGCCCTGCCTGTCTGGTGGCTCGGCCGTGCGGGCGAGGTCCACCGCAAGAGCCTGGCCCGCCAGCTCCCCCAGGTACTCGATCTCCTGGTGGTCGCGCTCGAGGCCGGTCACGGCTTCGACAGCGCGTTGCAGCAAGTGACGCTGGTCTTCCGCGGTCCGCTGGTCGCGGAGCTGTCGCGCGTGCTCGACCGCCTCCTGGCCGGGGCAGCTCTGCCTGTGGCGATGAACGAGTTGGCCAGCCGCACGGGAGCCCCGGAGCTGGAGGCGCTCGCCACGACCGTCGCCACCAGCCGCCAGCTCGGTACTCCCCTCGCAAATGCCCTTCGCTCGCAAGCCGCCCAGATCCGTCAGCGGCGCGCTCAGGAAGCCGAGGAGGCCGCCCGCAAAGTGGCGGTCAAAATCCTCTTTCCTCTCGCCATCTGCATCTTCCCCGTGCTGTTGACCCTGCTCCTCGGCCCGGTGGTTGTCGGGATGGCGGCAGCTCTCAAGATGCTGAAGTAAGGGCCCGCCACGGCTACCGGGAAGCCGATTCGCCGCGGTCACGGCGCCAGGGTCGAAGAGTCTCCGACCGGCTGCACCAGCTCACCGGGTGAGCCCGGCGGCCCTATCTGCCCTGCAGCGCCTGGTTGTAGACCAGCTGCCACTGCTCGTAGGTGTTGCGCCGGCCCGCGATCTCGGCTGGGGGCAAGCCGCGCTGCATCGCGTCCTGCAACGCGACGTACGCCGCATCCATTTGAGACTTGGCCTTCGAGATGTCGGCGGACTGCACGGCGGCCTTCTCGGGAGAGTTGAATGGCGCACCGTGAGCGCTGTTGGCCAGGCTCGGGTCGGCAACGTAAGGCTGGTAGCCACCCTGGCCATTCGGGTCCTGGGCGCCGCCTGGCCCCTTGTTCTTGTTCATCATCTCGCGGACCTTCTGGGTCAGCCACTTGGC
>JACQFU010000598.1 GCA_016199905.1 Candidatus Wallbacteria bacterium | reverse complement strand
GTCAGCTTCGGCGTCGCACCTGCCTGCCTGATGCTGAAGATCGCGCTGGGCAACTACGGGACCACCGGTTTGCTGGCGGCTCTGCTCTACGTCATCTGCGGCGCCGCGCGGCTGGCCCGCTTCAACGTGATGGCCCGGTCCCCCAACCCTCCGTCCTACTTCTTCGTCGGCTGCCCAATCCCAGCCGCATCGACGTTTCTGGCGTCCTTCGCGCTCTACGACCTGGTGCACTTCTCCGCCTTTCCGGCCGGGGCCTACCTTGCGATGACGATCGCCGCGGCCTTGCTGATGGTTTCGACCGTTCCCTATCCGAAGAAGAAGAAGACCGAGGATGGACCGCATGCCCTCTACTTCAAGATGGCGCTGCTCACCGGTGTCGCTGCGGCCATGTTCACTTACAAGCAAGACTTCATCTTTCTGCTGGCGACCTGCTATTTGATGTCGGGAATCCTCTGGAAGGTCGGGCGGGACCTGGCCCGGCTCACGGGATTCATCCACCGGCGCCGCAAGGGCATCGCCACCAATCCGCCGGGCCGCTGAGCCCGCATAGAGACTTCATGACCGAACTGGGTATCTCGCTCTCGGGCGTGCTGTTTCCCGGGCTGGGCCATATGCTGCTTGGCTTGCGGCGGCGGGGGATGGCGCTGTTTCTGGTGCTGACGGCGATGTTCCTGGTCGGTGTCACGTTGCATCCGGACGCCGACAGGGGCGGCGGTTTCTACGCCAAGTACAAGAAGAACGTGTTCCACACCTACGAGGACTACACCGCTCCATTCCAGCAAACCGACAGGGGCCGCGACCTGGAAGGGCCGATCGACACCATCTGGCGGCTCGTCTTCATCTATCTGTATCCATTCTTCGTAGGGCTCGTAAACTATCTGGCGGGTTTTCTGTGGCAGGGCTCCCATTACGTCGACGCGCTCCTGCCATACAGGCGTGCCGAGATCCCCGTGGCCGTGAAGGACATCGGGGACTGCTTCGCGCTGCTGGCGGGGCTGCTGAACCTGCTGGTGATGCTCGACGCCTACGACCTGGCGGTCAACCGCCGGACGCTGGCCGCCATGCCGAAGGGGGCGCAGGCGTCTTGATCGGGATCGGCTTCACGCTGGCGGCGTTGGTGACGGCGTGCCTGTGCATCTCGCTGGTGTACGCCCTCATCTCGGGACAGCACCCCTCCAGAATCCCCCGGGAGGTCGTCGTCGGCTTCGGACTGATGTTCGGCGGCATCCTGCTTCTCGCGGCCGTGGTGGAACTGCTGCCCATACTGTTCCGCAGCAGCTGAGGTCCTTGCTGCCGGCCCCGGGGCAACGATGCGGCTGCTCGATCGGTACATCCTGCGGCAGCTCTTCGGGCCGTTCTGGTTTGGTCTGCTGCTGTTCAGCACACTCTGGATGGTCAACATCCTGATGAAGATGATCGACCTGTTCGTCATCAAGGGCGTAGCGCCGGCGACGATCGCGAAGATCTTCGTCTATTCGATGCCGGTGGTGGTGACCACGGCCGCTCCCATGGCCGTCCTGCTGGCCGTGCTGGTGACGGTGGGCCGGCTCTCCTCGGACTCGGAGCTGACGGCCATCAAGGCCAGCGGCGTGGGGTTCGGCCGGATCGCCGTTCCGCTGGTGGGGTTCGGGCTGGCGGCGAGCCTGGGCACGATGGCGATCCACGAGTTCGTCGTTCCTCGAGCAAACTACTTACGGGAGCAAACGACTCTGAATGAGGTCGTGCTCGTGAAACCGCTGCCCCGCATTGCCAAGGACGTCTTCTTCGAGGGCAGCAAGGAGTTCACGATGTTCGTCCGCCACTACGAGCAGCGCCGGGAGAAGATGCAGGACGTCACCATCTTCCAGTTCCAGGACAACACGTTTCCCCGGATCACGGAGGCCAGCGCAGGCAAGATGGCCGACGGCGGCTGGGAGTTCATGAAGGGGAGAACTCACGCGCTGGCCAAGGACGGCGCGTTGAGGGACGAGATCACCTTCGGACGCTGGTTCTACCCAGTGGATCCGCGCTACGCCGAACGCATCGATCAGAAACCCGTGGCGCCGCGCGAGATGTCGATGTCCCAGCTCCGGCAGTACATCCGCGACACCGAGGCCCGGGGAGCCGACGCGAAGAAGGAGTGGGTGGAGCTCTACTTCAAGACAGCCTTTCCGATGGCCAGCCTCTTCTTGACCCTGATGGCGGCGCCGCTGGCGATCGGCCGGGGGCGCAGCGGGACATCGCTCGGCATCGGACTGTCCATCCTGATCATGTTCGTCTACTACATCCTCCTCGGCATGGGCCGAACGATGGGCGATTCCGGCTACATCCACCCCGCCGTGGCGACCTGGCTGCCTAACCTGCTTCTGGGCGGCACCGGAGCCTGGCTGCTGCACCGAGCGACGCGGTGAGACGAGCAGCGAGCAACCGGTAGCGAGAAGAGCGCCCCGCAGCGCCTCTGCAGAGATCCAGGACCCGTCTGGACAGGAGCCACGCTTCGCGCAAAACGTGCGACTTCGGTGACGATCATGGTTGGTGCATATTCTCGCCCTCCATGGCATCTTGTCGGGCAACATCTCCTCACAACCCTGACCGACGGGAACCGTCCAGAGCATGAACCCCACTACCTTCATCTACAGCTCCCACAACTGCAGCCCCTACATCCACCGGGACATCATCGTCCAGCGCGCTCTCGAAGAGCATGACGACAAGCGTTTGCTCTACTTGCCGATGAGCGAGAACGTGCGCGACGGCGACGAGATGGAGAGTCAGAATTTCGGCTGGGGCAAGTTCGAATGGTTCCTGAACCGATTCATTCAGTGGGGCCTGCGGCCTCAGCCCTTTTTCTGGTCCCAGGGAATGGGCCGCGAGGACGTGGACGTCCTCTTCGAGTTGCTCATCAACGCCCCGGTGGTGATCCTGGGCGGCGGCAACACGTTCCTCGGCATGCAGCGCTACCAGGCGCTCGGCGAGCACTTCTACGGCGACAAACACATGTTCTGCCGGATGCTTCACGACCGCCAGGCCAGGGGCCAGTTGACAGTCGGCTTCAGCGCCGGCGCCGAGCAGCTGGCCAGCGTCTTCTCGAGCGTGCTCGACGTCGACGATCGCAGCTGCGAGGGCTTCGGCTTGGCGCGGGACATCACCGTGACGCTCCATCACGAGTGGGGCCGCGAACATCAGCTCATCCGCGGCGCTCAGTCGGTCACCCACTGCATGTGGTTCGGCCTGCCGAATGACGCCGGCCTCGCTGTCAACACGGGCGTGCTTCCCTCCGGTCTCATCTGGCAAGTCATCCGCTTCGTCGTGGACACGAGCTGGGACCTGCCCAATGACCAGTGGCACATCAAGACCCGCCAGGGCATGAAGATCGATCACTTCTATGCCGACGGCCGTCACTGGGCCTTCGGCGAGGGCGACGAGATGCTCCGGATCATGAGCGCCGACGGCGGTTTCCGCCGCGCCTGGATCGGGGTCGGAGGATCGGTCATCGACTACTGGACCCAGGACCACTCGGGCTACCCGAACTTCGGGGCCGTGCTTCACGACCACGCGTAGGCTGCTTTCAAATTTCCAATCTTCCTGCCTCCCCCCCACCCGGGGAACTTCTCTTTGCCCTCCCGGTCCAAGCTCCTCGCGGGACAAAGGAGGTCGGACGTGAAGCGATTGGCGAGGACCCTGCGGCTGCTGGACGATCTGTTGGAAGTGCTGGTTCTGCACGTGCTGCTGGCGACGCCGGGCCGCCGCAAGGTCGTTTCGGCAGCGTGTCTGCTGGGGGCGATGGCGCTCTACGCCGCCTCGGGGTTCTTGCTTGCGCCGGTGCCGCAGCTTGCGTCCGTCACCGTGGACGCGGCGCCCTACGCGACTGGTTGGAACGACCCCGCGGGCTTCGACGTCCGCGGGCAGGTGCTCTCCACGGGCCGCATCGCGCCTGGCGATGCCGAGGCGCTCGAGGCGACGCTCGCGGCCAACGAGGCCACCCTCGACCGCGCCGTCTCGCTCACCGAGGAAGGCTGCCGGACGATGTTCTGCAAGACGCCCAGCTACCGGATGCTCAGGCGCCTGACCGATGCGCTGGTGGCGCGTGGAATCCAGTTCGTCTCGCGCGGGCTGATCGATGACGCGCTGCGTCAATTCAGCGCGGTCGTGCGGATCGGCCGGATTGCGGCGTGGGGCGGCTCCAAAGGCCCGGTCTTCATCGAGGGGATGATCGGCTGCGCCATCGAGCGCTCGGCCTTGCGGCCGCTCACCGAGCTGGTCTTCTCGGGTCGTATGAAGCCGGCGCAAGCGCGCTACGTGCTGCAACGACTCGACCCGAGAGCCACGCGCCGGCCCACCGTCGAGCAGCACCTGCGCGGGGAGCGATATGCGCTGCACTGCGCGCTGGACGACTACGCTGCCGACAACCGGTGGCCGGCCGACCAGGACGAGTGGCTGCTGCGCTTGGTCCTGCCCGCTCGCGACGCGGGCCGCAAGGCGGCCGCCGAGGAGCTCTCGCGGCGCGTCGACGGGGCCATAGCACGGCTGGTTCACGCCGTGGAGAGGCACGTGCCGGTGCCCGGGCCGCGAGAAGTCTGCGAAGAAATCTCAGGCTGCCACAGCAGCGTTCACGAAGACGAGCCAGGTCCGCTCGAGTTGCTCGCCGGCGTAGTCCTCCCGGGAGCCGGTCTGGACCTGGCGACCTGCTCTCTGCTGGAGCGCGGCCTACCGAACCTGCGCGTCATCCTCGAGCGACTCGCCTTGCGCGACGCCGAGGTCCGCGACCTGACCACTCTCTGCGAGTTCGTCAGCCGCCGCTAGCAACGACGTCAGGGCGAGCCGTAGTAGTTCGGCAGCCACGTGTGAAGCGGGTCCAGCGGTGAGATCGAGGGGTACGCGATCGTCGCCACGAAGGTCGAGCTCGAGCGCGCGTCGACCTCGCCTCTCTCCAGTTGCTCGATCGGGGCTGTAGTCATCAGCACGGTCACCGTCTCGCCGAGCAGCGCGGGAGAGGCGTCGGGCTGCGCGTGGGTGAGCACGAACGACACGGAAGCGAAGCTGCCGACCGGCATCGGCTCGCCGTCTCGCAGTACCTTGTGGGTCTTCTGTTCGAACTGGTACACGCAGTGCTTCACAGGCAGGTATCCCCCGAAGTGGTGCCTCGAGCGCTCGCCGTCGTAGCGATCGAAGCTCAGCCTGTTCCGCGAGCCCTCCGCGATGCTCTCGACCCGGACCTGCCGGCTCGCATTGACCAAGGCCGCCTTCAGATCGGCGGTCAAGTATTCCAGAAGGATCTGCGCTGCCTGCACGCCGCGCAGCTTCTCGTCCATCCGGTTCCCGTGGCGCGAGCCCGCCGAAAAGAGAAGGTAGACCGTCGCGAGCACCACGGCAGCGACTGCCGACATCACCACCAGTTCGACGATGGTCATGCCGCGCCGCGTCATGGGGCCACCGCCTGCCGCGGCACGTAGCTGGCCGCCAAGCCCGCGTCCGGCCGCGACATCAACCGCCGCAGTCTGAACTGGTGGTTCGATTCGGCGCCCTCGCCGGGAAGCAGCCAGGCGATGTCGACGGCCACTTCCGCCAGCCCGCCGTCGAGCGGCGTGAAAGTGACGGTCTCCTCGAAGCCGGCCAGACGCCGCCGGAAGTCCTCCGGCAGCTCGATCGCCGAGGAGGTCAACGTCTCGGGCACGACTGTTGGCGTTCCCTGGGGGAAGCCCGCGAAAGCCTGCCAGTCCCGGCAGGCCAGCACCTGCAGGATCGATTCGGCCCGCGTCTGGGCGATCATCTGGTATTCGCCGTAGGCGGATTCCTTGTTGCCCGAGATGAGCATCGTCAGCACCGGCACCAGCGCGATGGCCAGTATGGCGATGCTCACCAGCACCTCCACGGCCGTAAACCCGCTCGCGCGCTTCATCGCTGGACCTCGCGGTAGACCGGCCTGGGTCCCAGCGCGCAGAGGTAGTAGTCGGTGAAAGCGCCGCTGGAGTCCTCCGTCGTGGTGCGGCCCGAGAAGTACCGCGCGTCGTGTTTCACGATGCCCTGCAGAGCGGAGGGGTCCTGCGCGTCGTGCAGGATCAGGTTGCCCTTCACGGTCGCTGACGCGGGCACGAGCACCCCGCCCCTCGGAATCAGCGAGGCGTGCACTTCGCCGTCCACGCTCATCCGCCCGTAAGAGACGATGGTGAGAAAGTCGGTGGGGCCGCCGTTGCGGCCGGCGCCGCTGAGCCGCACCGCGCCGGTCGTCACGAGCACCAGCATCCCACGCAGCTCCGCGAGCTTTCCCTCGAGCTCCAGGGTCTCGCCGGGGTTCTCGACGAAGACGACGCCGTTGAGGCGTCCCAGCCGCGCGGCGAGCGCCTCGAGCTGGGCGCGCGCCGAGCCGCCCTGGCCCTCGCGGATGAAATGGAAGGCCTTCCGCTTCCACTCCACCTGCTCGAGCTTGTAGTGGAACTCGGCGAGCCGCGACCAGGCCTCGCCCCCCCATTCGCTGGTCGCGCTCTGGTACCCCACGAGCCACTGGAGGAATCGAGTCCGTTTGCCCGCGGCGTCCTTCAGCGCCGCCAAGTACTCGCGGTGGCGTGTGGCGTCGGTGAAGGCCGCGTCCAAAGCGGTGCGAGCCGATGACAGCCGCCGGTCGACCGACTCCAGGTCCGACTCGAAGCGCACCACCGCGCCCGCCATGTCGAGCTCCTTGAGATCCACCTGGTCCTGCACGCGGAAGACCACCAGGTTCTCCTCCTCCATCCGGTGCAAGGTCGGCCGCAGCGCCGGGATGTCCAGGGAGGAGTAGTCCGCCAGCAACGCTTCCCCCGACCCTCCCGGCGACACCTCTGCCTTGCGTGCCTCCAGCCGTCGCGAGACGTCGGCCTTCTCGCTCGCCAGCGCCTCCAGTGTCCGCAGCGCCTCCTCCATCCTGCGGTTGGCCCGCGAGGTGCCCAGGCTCGTGCCGTCCTCGATGTAGACGGTCGTCTGGTCGAAGGGGCGCGGCGTCGACGCGAGCACGATCTTGAAATCGACGCCGGTCTCGACGGTGCGCTGCACCTTCTCGGTCAGCCCCAGGCGAATTCCGGCCCGAGCCCGGCAACGCACCACACCGAACTTCTCGTAAGGCAACTTCGAGAACTGCGCCTGCCAGATGACGTCCGCGCGCACGTCCTCGAGGAAGAATCCCCTGTAAGGTGCCTCCCGCGCGATCCGCTCCACGAAGGGCGTCTTGATGGTCAGCGGGACCTCCCCGGTCACGCCGGCGTACACCTCGAGTCGGATCTCTTGGAACAGCGGGTCTGAGGGGTCGTTGACGTGCGACCTCACGTCATGCAATGCCTCCTCCACTGCCGAGTCGGCAAGCTGCTCGGCCAGGCGGCCCATGGCCAATCGGAAGGTCTGACTGGAGACCTGGCTGCCGAAGTAGCGCTGCGAGAAGCCGACGAACGCCAGCACCATCAGGAGCGTCATGACGATGACCGGAAGAGCCCCCACACCGGCGCGGGGACCGCCGCCCCTGAGGCCGGCTGCCAGCTTGCTGAGCACTTTCACGAGTTCGGGACCCTCTGGAAAGTATACCCGGCCACGGCCGCGACTGGACAGGCCAAACAGGCCGAAAACTCGATCTCCAATCCTCCTCTATCCTTCCGGCATTCGGATTCGTCCCATGTTCCGGGAACCGGTGCTACGATGGCCCGGTTCCCTACCGGGACGACGGACGCTCCACCCGGGGCGACGGCCGGTCCAAGGAGAACTCGATGAACCCTGGCTGCGAGAATATCCAGGCGTTGCTCTCGGATTATGCCGAGGGCGAGCTGACCGATGCCGACGGCCGCACGGTCGAGGAGCACCTCAAGTCGTGCCGGGCTTGCGCCGGCGAGCTGACGCTGATGCGAGCGCTCGTGAGCGGGCTGCACCGGATTCCGGAGGAGACCGCGCCGCCGGCCATCCTGGCGGCACTCTCCAGGCGCCTGCCTTCCCGGACGGCTCCGTCTCGCAGCCTCTGGCCCTCCTGGCTTGGCGGCTGGCGGCTGGCGGCCTCGAGCGCTGCAGCGGCCGTGGTTGTCATGGCCCTGTTGCATCCCGGCGTCCGTGGGCCTCGCACGTCGTCCTCCGTGCAGTTTGCGGCCAACCTCACTCTGGTCAATCCCGTCGCAGGCGTGACCGTCGATGGGAAGCCGGTATCGGGAGCGTCGGCCGCGGTGGCCGAGGGCGCGCGTGTCGAGACGCCGGGCACCTCCGGCGGCCCTGTCGCCGCAACGCTCGCCTACGCGGACGGCTCGACGGCGGAGCTGAGCGGGGGCACGCGCCTCACGGCGGGGGCCGACGAGCTCCGCCTCGACACAGGGTCGATCGAGATGGCTGTCGAGAAACAGAAACTGCATTTCCGGGTCCGCACACCGGACGCTCTCGTGACGGTCTGGGGAACGCGATACCGGGTTACGCATCGTTCGGTCACCTCCGTCGACGTTCACGAAGGCAAGGTGCAAGTCGAGGCGTTGCGCAGCCCGGGACACGGCGTGATGCTGACGGCTGGCCAGCGGGCGGAAGTCGACGGCGCCCAGGTGAACGTGCCGAAACCCGCCTCCTCGCCCGAGCCGGCCCGGCCCGAGGACACTCGCTTGCCGCTTGGCGACGATCGGTGAGAGTTGTAGAGTCCCCTCCGTGCGTGGACCTCTCCTCTTCTCCGGGCTGCTCTTGCTCTGCGGAACGGTGCTGCTGGCCGCTCCGCCGCCCCCAAAGCTCTTCGACGCCGATGGGAAGGCGGTCGATTTCGAGCGCCGCTTCGGCAAAAGGCAGCGCGTCCTAATCTTCGCGGGCCTTGGAACTCCGGCAGAGCAAGCGATGCTCGATCTGGTTCAGGAGAACATCAAACGCATTCGAAGTGCCGAGCGTTCGTCGGTGGCGGTCGTCTTCGTGGCCATGACTCCGCGTCAGGCCGACGATTACTGCCGCGGCCGCGAGTACGAGTTCCCCTGGCTCTGCGATCCGTCCGGCAGCTGGCTCGGTCCGCTGGGAATCGATTTCTTGCCCACGCTGATCGTGCAGTCCCCGGAAGGCCAGACGCGCTATCGGACGACTGCCCTTTCGGCCCCGCTCATCCGCTCCGTGGTGCGCCATCCGGAACAGACGCCCGGCCCATCGCGCTGACGCCCGCCAGAAGCGACATCAGCCCGCCCACGTGTTATGATCTCTCGCGCTCGGCGGGGCCCCCGATTCCTCGAACGGAAGGCCCGTCGCCGGGGTCCAACTTCTTGCAATGGCCAAGCTGACTCAAGCGCTTCAGGAGGAGGTTTCAAGGCTTCCTGCCAGCGATCCCTGCTGCTCGCGCTGGGAGTTGCGCGCGCTGACTCTGGCGCTCGGCGGCCCCGGCGGGCGGCTTCTGGGCTGCCCCGCACGGCTCGGAGACCGTCTCGGCACCCTGGGCGCGTCCCTGGGCTTTGCCGTCCGGGCGACACCCGCTCGGGTCCGCGGTCCGGCAGTCGAGGGCGGAAGGCGAGACTTCACGCTACTCAACGTTCCGCGTGAGGCCGCCCCTGGCCCGCTGAAACGCTGCTGCAGGGCGGGAGTCCTCAGAGGCAGCGTCTGGAAGGGGGCCTACGTCAACACGGACGGACACTTCGAACTGGCGGCGCCCGCGGCGCTGCTCGCCCTCCTGCGACGCACGCGGTTGCCGCTGGCCGAGGGAACTCGGGCTGGCCGGCCCATGCTCTACTTGAGGGACCAAGAAGTCATCGCCGAGGCGGTCGCTCAGATGGGGGCGTTCGAGACGATGCTCGCGCTGGAAGACTTGCTCGTCACCAAGCGCATGCGAAATGACATCAACCGCGTGGTGAACTGCGAGGTGGGAAACATCGCCAGCACCAGCAGGAGCGCGGCGCTGACGCTCGATGCGATCAGACGCCTGGACGGCGCGGAAGGCCTCGACGCTCTTCCGGCCCGTCTCCGAGAGGTGGCCCTGTTACGCCTGCGCCATCCGACCGCCAGCCTACGAGAGTTGGCGTCGAAGGCCCGACCCCGGATGACCAAGTCCGGCATGCAACACCGGATAGACGAGTTGACGCGGCTGGCCATCGAATTGCGGAGACTGGACGCGTGAAGAAAATCGCCGAGGAAGCGCGCGAGCTGCTCAGGCTCGCCGAAGAGTTCGGGCTCGAGGAGCTCGACGTCGAGATCGACGGAATGAAGTTCAAGGCGACCCGCTCGGTTCCGGAGTCGAACGTGTCGGCCGCGCCCGTGGCCGTGATCCCGGCACAGCCGGCGCCGGCGCCCGTCGGGGCCGCGCAGGAGCCCGCCGCCGCCCCGGCACCGCCGCCGCCCGCGAGCACGCACGAGGCGATTGTCAGTCCGATGGTCGGAACGTTCTACCGGGCGCCCTCGCCCGACAAGCCGGAGTACGTGTCCGTGGGAGACGTGGTCGGCCCGGAAACCGTGGTATGCATCGTCGAGGCGATGAAGCTGATGAACGAGATCAAAGCCGGCTTGCGCGGGAAAATCGTCTCGTGCTCCATCGCCAACGCCGAGCCCGTGAAGGCCGGGCAGGCCCTGTTCCTGGTCGATCCGTCCTGAAGCGACCATGCGGCACCCGGCGCGACGGCTCATCGGTGGACTGCTGGCCATGGCGCTGGTGGCCGCTTCCGCCACCCCGCGCGCTCTGGCGACGGTGACGCAGCCGGGCCGCTCGCTGGAGGATCTGCGATCGCAGGTCGACGCCAACCCCAACGACCTCAAGTCGCGGTTCCTGCTGGGACGCGCCTATTCCACGAAGGGACGCCACGCCGACGCCGTCCAGCAGTTCCAGGCAATCCTGGCGGTCAAGCCTGTGCCGGCGGTGATGTTTCAGCTGGGCGTCGAGCTGGCCAAGCTGGGCGACCTTCAGAGCGCCGTCTTCCAGTGGGACGAGATCGTCAAGAAGTATCGGCCGAACAACTTGACGACCTTGGGCTATCTGGGCCTGGCGCTCCACAAGTTGGCCACTTCAGCCGACGACGAGAACCGTCGCTTCGAGCTGCACATGTCGGCGCTCGATTACTTCAAGCGCATCCTGCGGATCGATCCGGGCAACGTGCAGGCGCGCGTCTACGCCGGGCTCGAGTACGCCAAGCTCGAGAAGTACGAGCCCGCGGTGAAGCAATGGCTGCTGGCCCTGCGCGCGAATCCCGCGAACATCCAGGTCTGGGTGCTCGTCACCAAGGTCCTCTACAAGATTCAGAAGTTCGACAAGGTCCAGGTGGCGGTCAACAAGATCCTGCGGCTGGACCCATCCAACGTTTTCGGCCGCGACATGCAGCAGAAGCTCGACAAGCTCTCGCCCAAGGCCCGCGTCGAGGACGGCCCTAGCGTGAAGGTCGGCACGCCGGACGACTACCCCAAACACGGTCCCGATCAACCCATTCCTCGGCCCGGGGTCGACGACTCGCACGACCCCACCGGCACAGTCCCGCCCGTGGTCCCGCCGGTGGCGCAGCCTGGACCGATGCCTCCGGACACTTCGCCGACCATCGGCGATCGCGGCAACATGGAGGCCGAGCAGCTCTTCCTCGACGGGCTCGATTTCAAGGAGAAGGGCAACTTCGAGAAGGCGCTCTACAGCTTCCTGCAGGCGATCGACAAGGACCCGAAATTCAGCCAGGTCTACCTGCAGATCGGCGAGGTGTACCTGTCGCTGGCGAAACTGGCTCCCACGAAGAACCAGTTCGAGGAGCGGGTTCAGCTCGCCATCCAAGCGCTCAAGAAGGTGGGCGAGCTCACCCCTGGCTCGCTTCTGGAGCACGCGGCCCACGCCAAGGAAGTGCTGGTCGGGCGGCTGCAGAAGGACGGGTTCAGCGCCTACCACCTGACCGCGGCCCAGAAGGCGCTCACGGACGACCGCCCCGAGGACGCCTACGAGGAGTACGTGCTGCTGCTCTCGAACGCCGTCTTCAACCCGGACATCTTCTTCGATCTTGGAAAGGTGCTTCCGAAGCTCACAGGCGGCAACATGTCGGACCTGCAGTTTTTCTTGGAAGAGTTGTATGGCCAACACAAAGACAACTATCTGATCGAGTACCTCCTCGGCAAGACCTACCTGCGGCTCGGCAAACCGCAGGAGGCGTCGTCGAACGTGAACAAGTTCATCGACCACGCCGAGGTGCTGGCTCCCCACATCGTCAAGTACGTCGAGAGTTGCGCGGCGTCCAGGACGGACCCGCCGGACCTCTTCATCTCGGCGCGTCTGCTGATCCGGCGGCAGGACCGAAAAGAGGCGGTGACTCGTCTTGCGGCCTACTTGAAGGTGGCCAAGAAGGAAGACATCTTCTACTCCGAGGCGCTGAAGCTCAAGACGAGCATCTCCGAGATGCTCGACGCCGGGATGTCGAAGGGCTACGAGGACGAGAAGAAGGAGATCGCCAACGACATCCCTCGGACCAAGGCGCTCTTCAGCGACGCATTCAAACCGGAACACCTGGACGACAAGCTGTTGGAGGATGTGAAGGTCTTCCTGGCGAACCACACCGAGAACACGCTGGCCCGGTTCATGTACGCCTGGCAATGCCGCCTGGCGGCGCCCAAGCAGGGTATGATGCAGGCGGAGCTCGAGAAAGCCGCGGAGGACACCTTCAACGATCTGCTGTCGCAGAAGGCCAACAACCCGGACTGGCACGTTTCGCTTGGGCTGCAGGCCCTCGCCTGGGGGCTGCCCGACGGCGCCCGAGCCCACCTGAAGGTGGCCGGCGACCTGCTGTTGTTGAAGGGGAGAGTGCGGTCCCTGCGCCACGCCAACCTCGTGTTGGAACGCGCAGCGAAGCTCATCGACGCGGGGAAGCTGGACGAGGCGCTCATCCTGATGGACCAGGGGCGCGTGTACGACGCGCGCAGCTTGAACTTCTTCCTGGTGCGCTACCGGTACTTGATGGCCAAGGGGCGGATGGCGGAGGCGGCGTCGTCGCTGTTCGAGATGGGTTCGGTGGCGATGGGCGACACCTGGATGCGCCTGGTGATCTTCACGGACCTGGGCCTCATCCTGTTCCGGGCCGTGCTGCTGGCTCTGCTCCTGACCTCGGCGATGCTGGCCGTTCGGTACTTCGAGGACTTGCACCACTTGCTGGCCGAGCTGTGGCACCAGAAGGGGCTGCTGCTTCCGTTCTCGCTGGCCATCAGCGTGTTCTTGCTGCTGGTCTTCCCGACGGGGCTGGTCGTGTTCCTGCCGGCGCTGACATGGCCGATGCTGCGGGCCGACGAGAAACGCGCCTTCGGAATACTGATGGCGTTTCTGGTGGCGGTGCCGTTGATCCTGCCGCTGTCGGTCTCGGACAACTTCGACCTGCTGCGCCAGGCAGAGAAGGTGCGTTCGGGCGACACGGCAGGGGCTCGCGAGTTCTTCGAGAAGTTCCAGAAGGTTCGGCCCGGCGACTACAACACCCAGTACCTGCTGGGACTGGTCGGCATGCAGGAGGCGGACCCCGCCGGACTGGACGCGGCCCGCAAGGTTTTCAAGGACCTCGCCTCGCGCTACGCGGGCGAGGCGGGCCCGATCAACAATCTGGCCGTGCTGGAAGGGCTGAAGGGCGACACGCAGGCCGCGCTCGACGGCTTCAACAAGGCGCTGGGAAAGAACCCGGCCAACGCGCGGGCGCTGTACAACATCAGCGCCATCTACGCGCGATCCGGGCAGATCGAGAACATGGAGAAGTACCTGCGGTGGGCGCGCTCGGTGGCGAAGGCCGACGACCAGCTGGGCCGCTTCGAAGCCGCCAGCTTCAATCCGCCCAGGCTGCTGTTGATGCCGGACACGCTCGACGAGGAGCGGCTGGCCCAGTATTTCACGTTCTCGGGTACGCTGGGTCTTTTGAGTCTCGATGCACCCGTGATCTTCTTCCTCTGCTGGTTCCTGTTCGGAGGCGGGCTGGTAGGTTTCCTGATCTTTACCCGGGAAAGGCTCGACGTCCTGATGCGCCGCTGCTACCACTGCCTGAAGATCGTGTGCAACGGCTGCCAGAAGGTCGTCGATCAGAAGGCGTTCTGCGCCGACTGCTTCGACGAGGCGGGGCGCAAGAAGGTGAGCCCCAAGGAACGAGGCGAAGCCCTCCGGATCGCCGCGTTCAAGAAGGCCGCCGTTTTCAACTTGCTGATGCCCGGAAGCGGCCTGGCCTTCTTGGGGCAGGCAGTGCCGGGTGTGCTGATAGGTCTGGCATTCCTGGCGCTGGCGCTGGCCGTGGTGTCCGGCGGCGGGTGGCTGGTGAACTACCTGTATGCGCCCGTGGAGTCGGGTCCGCTGGAGATGCTGAAGATGCTCGCCGGCCTCACGGCGCTCGCGGTATGGGCAGGCTTGCAGGCCTTGTTCTTCAACATGCGCGGCTCCGTACAGCCATGAGAAAGCGGCCGCCTCTCGGCGGCCGCTCGCTTTACGACTGAGTGACTCCGTTCAGTAGGAGTACAACGATTCCTCGGCCGGCCTGTGCGCCGTGGCGGCGGACTTGGAGGCGGCCTTCGACTTGCGCGTCCCTCTGGCAGCCTCAACCGACCGGGCCGCGTGGACGGCCTTCAGGGCGACCGGCGCAGCGGCCGTGGGCGTGGCGGCAGCCACAGTCGCAACCGCCGCAGCAGGCTTGGCTGAAGGCGCTGGGGGCGCTGGGGACGCGCTCGGCGCGGCTACGGCGGAGGCGATCTCGGCTGGCTTGGCGTGCACGGGTACGGCCTCGGCCTTCGCCATCGCAGCGGCCGCGGCGGCTTGCTTCTTGTCGGCGTTCTCCTTCTTCTTGGCGAAATAGGCCTCATTGACCGGAGGATAGCCCTGCTTGGCGAGGATCGGCAGCGCCTCCTTCAGCGCTCTGTACTCGCAACCCGGATCCCAGGCCCAATAGCCCGCAACACCGGCGTCCTCGTTGCCCTTGAGCTCCAGCAGCACTTCCTTGGGGCCGTAATGATAGTCGTGCTTGAGGCTGAACACCTGGATCCAGGGGAGGATGTCGATCGGAGTCTTGTCGAAGTGATGCCTGGCAGCCGACATTCCGAGCCGCACGACCTCGTAGGGCTTCGAAGAAGGATCGCGGAAGCCGAGGTCGCCCTTGGCAAAGTGCGAGGGGTAGACCATGAAGTAGACGCCGTCGAGGTTCTTGTAGATGTCTTCCAGGCGCTGGCCCACGTTGGCCTTCTTCTCGTCCCAGGCGACGTAGCCGAATACGCTGGCCGTGAGACGTACGTTGTAGGGCTTCACGGTCTCGCGTGCCCGGTGGATGAACTCGCTGATGTACTGGACCTTCTTGGCCAGCGGCATGGCCATCTTCACGCGGTCCGGGAAGCGTACGTAGTCGAGGTTGATCTCCTCGAAGCCCAGCTCGGCGACCTCTTTGAGCTCGCCCAAGACGTGCTCGATGACCTTGGGGTTCGCCGGATCGATCCAGAGAGGGATGCGCTTCTCCGTGAACCGCATCGCCGGGTTCTCCTTCTCCAGGGCGGCGTCCTTGAAACAGACGAAACGGCACGCCGAATGAATGCCGCGCTTCTTGAGCTGGGCAAGCAACTTCGACATGCAGTGCGGCCCTTCCTGGCCCGGCGTCTTCATCTTCCAGAAGCAGGTGCCGGCTTCATCCTTGATGCAGACCATCACGGCGTTGAGCTGGCTCTTGTCGATGAAGTCGACCATCTCGCCCATGCGCTTGGGCAGTAGCGCCACCCAGCCAGTGACGTGCAGTCCACGGATGGGCTCGCCTTCGGCCTTCGCCGTTGCCGGCACGGGCGACGGCTTGGCGGGCGCAGTCGCGTCCGGCCTGTGAGCCTGGGCTGCGGGAGAAGGGATCACCGCTGCGCCCAGCTCGCCCGGAATCCGGATGGCAAGCGAGGCCAGATCGCGCTCGTCGGGCCGTGCAGGCGCCGTCGAGCGCCGATTCCAGCGGCTGTCTGCTTCGGACTCTTCGGTCCTCTTTGCGTGCGCTTCGGAGTGCGGATGGGGTCTCTCGATGGTGACAACGTTGGGATCGGTCGACATCAGCTGGACTGGAACGACCAGCGGAGAGAGCAGCGCGATCAACTTTGGGAGGGCAATGCCGAACAAGGGGGAGCCTCCTTGGGGGACTTCTTCGGACCGAGGGTAGCCAGCGGAGTCTCGCGCCGAAACATGGGCGCGCACAGCTCTGGTATTCGGTAGGAAATGCCGCCCCTGTTAGAGGAGATGCGACATTTCTTTTCAATCCCCGAACGGAAATGTGCGTCTGGACGCGCCGTCATAGCGACCTGTAAATCTTGTCCAGGTTGTCGAACTGTTGCATGTAGAACTGAATCACCTGTAGCGCCACCAGGCCCGCCACGACCGCAAGGACCAGCGGACCCAGAGCGCCCATCAGCATGGAGATGACGGTGTCGGCCTCGCTCTCGTACATCGCGGCGAGCCGCTCCAGTTGCGCCGATGCCTCGCCCGTCGCTTCGCCCGTGGCGAGCATGCCTGAGAACGAGGGCGGGAAGACGGGACAGATTTTCAGCGAAGTCGCCAGGCTGTGCCCCTCGCGAATGCTGTCGAGACAAGGTCCCACGGAAAGCACCACGTAGTCGTTCTCCGTGGCGCGTGCCGCTATCGCGACGGCCCTGTCGGCCGACAATCCCACGTTGAGCATCAACGCGAGCGAACTGGAGAATCTCGCCAGCACGAGTTTCTTGACCAGCAAGCCGATCTTGGGAAAGCCGATCAGCGCCCGATGGAACCGGTAGCGCACGGACGCATTGTTCCGAATGCTGCCGCGGACGGTCCTGACTGCCAGCCACACTCCCAGGACCAATCCGATCGGCAGGGCAAGTTGCTCGAAGTAGACCCGGACGCTGCCGGACTGATAGGCCTTCGGGATCGGTATGAGCAACGCCGACACGCAGGCCAGGAACATCGGGTAGGCGAGAGCCTTGTAGACCTCGAGGATGCGCTGGCGGCGCTTTTCGAGAATTTCGCAGATGCGCGCAAACGTCGTGTCGAGCTTGCCAGCCACCTCGCCCTGTTCTACGAGCGCGAGGATGAGAGGCGGGAATAACCCCGACTGGGATCGAAGCGCCTCGGTCAGCGACTGGTTTCGCCGGACGATGAACTCCTCCACCACGCCGATGAGCTGTAGGAGCTGGCGATCTTCGATCTGTTCGCGCAGGTGGGAAAGACCCTGGGCGATCGAGATGCCGGCCTTGTAGAGACTCGCGAGCTGGGAGAAAAAGAGGAGCTGTTTCTTGACGGGGAGCGGAGCCAACTGCTGAATTCTACCCCGTCTGGGGGGCGGGATTCCACATCCGCTTCGCTCGCCGTCACGAATCGGTCGCCAAGGGCCGCGCAATCCGAAGAAGTTCCTTGGCCCGCCATTTGCATCCCCGGGCGGGCCATATTAATATTCCTTTGAGGGCGGAACAAAAAAAAGAAACGTGGTCGCGAAAGGAAATCTCGCATGACTCCCATAAGGGTGCTGATCGTGGACGACTCGCGGCTGATGCGAAATCTGCTGACGTCGATCATGCAGAAAGACCGTGAAATCCAGGTCGTGGGCGGCGCAGACAACGGCATCGAGGCCCTGGACAAGATTCGCGAGCTGAAGCCGGACGTCGTCGCGCTCGACATGAACATGCCGATGATGGACGGCCTCTCGGTGCTGCGTGAGGCGAAGGAAAAGAGTCTGCCCACGTGTTTCCTGGTGATCTCCTCCCTGGCCAAGGAAAATGCTCAGATCACGCTCGACGCCATCAGTCTCGGAGCGATCGATTTCATCACCAAGCCGCCTCAGTCGCTCAACATCGAACAACTCGCCCAGGAGATCACGAGCAAGATCCACGTCGCCTTCGAGGTGCGCCATCGGCCCGAGGCGCCCAACTTGCCCTCAGCACTCCACGACGTTCCCCCGATCGCAGCGCCGCAAACTCCCGCTCCGGCACCGGCGCAATCCATGACGGCGCCGGCGCCGCCCCCTCCGCAACCGGCAGTCGCGGCGCCTACCAGACCTCCGGGGCGCCCGATTCCGGGAGCCGTGAAGCTCACGGTCATCGGAGGCAGCTCCGGCTCGATCCAGACTCTTCGCAAGATCATCCCCTATCTGCGAAGCGACCTGGCCTCGGCCGTGGCGCTGGTGCTTCCGCTGCCGCCCTTCTTCCTGACGCAGTTTGCGCTGGAGCTGGCGAAGAACTCCGCCACCCCGGTCTACGAGGTGACGGACAACATGCCTCTCGAGCTCGGCAAGGTCTACCTCTGCCCGGGCGGTCGCAACAACATCATCCTGGCCGACGATGGCGGCGGAAAGATCGAGTTTCGACTGATCGAGAACACCACCGACAAGATCTACACGCCGTCCATCGACGTGTTCATGGAATCGGCCGCCATGCTCTACCGCGAAACTTGCCGGGGCCTCCTGGTCAGCGGTACCGGCAGCGACGGCGTGGCCGGCCTCACGTCCATCCGCGCGCGCGGAGGTAAAACCTACGTCGAGGACGCCACAAGCGCCGTCGCCAAGCAGCTTCCCACGTCGGCGCTCGCCGCGGGATGCGTGGACGAGGCGCTCGACATCGCCGGAATGCTGCGGGTTCTCAAGTAGCCTGGACACAGCCGGCGCGGGCTCCGCGCCGCGGGCGTCCACATGGCTGCTATCGCGCTACTCGGCCTCGTCTTCGGGCCCGAGGTCCTCGGACTTGCCGAGATCGATCTTGCCGGCCCCGATGATCTGGCGGTAGACCTCGGCAGCCTTGGTGGGGCGCCTCTGCTGAGTCGCGTAGTCGACCGAGTAGAGGCCGAAGCGGGGCCAGAAACCCTCCGCCCACTCGAAGTTGTCCAGGAGCGACCAGTGCAGATAGCCCAGAACGGGCACTCCGTCCTTCATGGCCCTGGCCATTGCCTGAAGGTGCTGCCGGAGAAATTCACTCCTCTTGGAGTCCGACCCGTCGGCTATGCCGTTCTCCGTCACCAGAATCGGCAACCCGTAGTCCTTCCACGTGCCGACCAGCAGACGGTAGAGACCCTCCGGGTAGATCTCCCATCCCAGGTCGGTCAGTTGCGCGTCTCTGGGATGAAGCTGATCCGACAGCAAGGGCGAGCGCGGGTTGAACTTGATGAGGTCCCTGGAATAGTAGTTGATGCCCAGGATGTCCAGGCTGTGCTTTCCGCCCGGGATGACGACGTCCACTCGAGGGAAGCCGGGGATGTTGAAGTAGAGCCTGCCTCGGGTAATGGCGTCGAGGAAGGCCTTGTTGAAGATGTAGTCCACCACTCTCGTGGCCACGATATCGATGGGGTGCCAGCTCCGCGCAGGGTCGAAAACCCGCATGTGATGCGCGATGGTGACCACAGCCGGCGGGCCGTTCTTGGCCAGGGACTTCCGGTCGTGCTCTTTGATGGCCTTGGCGGCCAAAGCGTGGCCGCGGGCCAGGTTCTCCATGACGATCAGGGCCTGCCTCAAATCGAGGATGCCAGGCGGGAAGACGCCTTTCAGGTACCCAGCGCCGAGATAGACCACAGGCTCGTTCAACGTGCACCACAGATCGGCCAGGTCCCCGAACCGGGCTGCCGCAAAGGCCGCGTAACGAGCAAAAAGGGCCGGCGTCGACGGGCTCAACCATCCACCCTTGGCCGCCAGCCATCGCGGCAGGGTGAAGTGGAACAGGGTGACGATCGGCGTCAGGCCGTTTGCCTTACAGGCTTCCAGCACCGCTCGATAGTGCGCCGCCTCGCGCTCGTCGAACCGTCCCTCTTCGGGCTCCAGACGTGCCCACTCCACGCTGAATCGGTAAGCGTTGTTGCCCAGGTCACGAGCCAGCGCAAGGTCAGCCGCGAACAGGTGGTAGTGATCGTCGGCCAGCCCGGAATGGTCGTTGTGCTTGATATGGCCTGGGACCTGCTCCCAGTCCCACCAGTCGCTGTTGGAGTTGTTTCCCTCGACCTGGTGGGCCGCCGTGGCCGTGCCCCAGAGGAACCCCGCAGGGAACGCGTACGTCTCGCCGGCCAGCGCTGCGCAACTGGACACGGCCGCCACAAAAGCGACCGCCAGTGTCAGGCTCCCGGGGCGAACGATCATGCTCTGTTGCCTGCGTCCAGAATTAAGGCTACAATTGCTGTTTGCCGTGGAGTCGCGACCAGAGATCGAGTTTCATCCCAAGCTCTCCCCCCGAGTCTTGAAGGTCGACCGCGCCCTCTACCGGCTGGCGCGGAAGTGCAAGATACTCTATTACATCAACCCGGTCAACAGTGCCGTCGAGAAGGCCAAGTTCCTGGAGCGGTACCGGCGCGGCAAAAAGTACGCTCCTCATTTCAAGTACAGACCGATTCCCTTCGAAGTCTCTTCTACGATCAGCGAGCTTTCGCAGCTCGACAAGCTCCTGGACGGCTCCGAACTGGGGGAACTGTACCGCCGGAAGATCGACGAGCTGAACACCCAGCTTCTCCTCCTCAATACCGTCGGGGACACGCAGAAGTTCATGGGATACTCGATCGCCCTCTACGGCACGCCGGCTCACGGTCACCTGGCCGACGTTAAGCCGCTGGACGTCGCTCGCATCTGGCTGTCTGCGCCTCGCAACACCGAGGACCGCTGTATCCCTCCGGTCAGCGACAACCCCCTCGAATGGACCGTCCAGAAGGACTTGTTGGACGAGGCACTCTACTACGGGTTCCCTTGCTCCATCCGCGTCAAGGACCACCTCAGCAGCAACGCCGCGGCCGGAGAGCAGTCGATCAGCCTGAGGCGCGGGATACTCTACTCTCGAAAGGAATCGCTGCGCCTCAAGGTCCACGAGGTTGGGTTTCATCTGCTCACGACCTTCAACGCCCGCCAGCATCCCTTGCGGATCTTCGAGATCGGAACACCTGGCTATCTCGCCGATCAGGAGGGTGGCGCCATCTGGGCCGAAGAGGAGTCGCGGGCCATCACCAACCACAGGCTTGCGGTCCTCGGTGCCCGCACGGTCGGCATCCACATGGCCGTCGGAGGGGCCTGCTTCTGGGACGTCTTCGACGCAATGGTCACAGAGCACGGCTTCGACGAGGAGGACGCCTACTACGTTTGCGAACGCGTCTTCCGCGGCGGAGTCTACACCAAAGACGCGATCTATCAGAAGGGCTACTACAACGTCCGCAGCCACGTCCGATTCGGCCTGGTCGATCCCTACGTTTTCATCAACGGGAAGATAGGGATAGACGCCGTTCCTCTGGTCAAGGCGCTGATGGAGGAGGAGATCCTCGTGCGGCCGCGCTACATCCCGCGGTTCCTGCAGGACGCCGACTGGATTCACAGCTGGAAGACCTTGAGCGCGACCTCCGACCTGCACCGGGGCGACGCGTTCCGCCGCCAACACCGGTTGGCGGAGGACGAACTGGCCGCTCCCGGCTTCGGCCTGCCGGACCCCAAGCTCGTGTTGCTGAAGCCCTAGTCCACCAGATGCACGTACTTCAGCGGAGCTCGCATCACCGGCAATTGCGCGACGCTCGAGGCGCCCGAGCTGAGGTGAAAGCTGTTCGCCCCGTTCGGCACGTCCACGTGGTTCGCATAGATTCCCCCCGTTATTTGAGTCGAGTTTCCCGAGAGGCTGACGCCGCCATTGGGCGCGAACAGGGCGCTGTGGATCGTGCTGGTGTTGGCGGTCAGGTTGATGGCCTTCGGGTCGCTCGAAAGGCTGACGAACCCCACTGCCGAGGACGCCGAGAAGTTCAGGCTGTTGCCGGAGAACGTGATGGTACCGTCGGTCACGAAGCTTCCGCTGCCTGAGACGTTGTTGCCCGAAAAGACGATGTCGCCCCCCTGGAGGTAGAAGATGCCCGACAGGGACGCGCTGCTGGCGCTGAACACGAGCTTGTTGGTGCTGAACGCAGCTCCTGCGGGCGCAACCGCCGGCTGGACCAGCGTGCCCGAAGCGGGGTCCCACTGGTTCCAATGGTTGCTGGCGTCATAGGCGTAGTAGGTGCCTGCCGCCTTCGCGGCGGCCAGCGGAGTGGCCGTATCTACCACCGGGGGCGCCACGATCGCGGAGTTGGAGAATGAGCCTTGCTGGAACTGATTCGAGTTGCCGTTCCCGCCAATCGCGTGTCCGGCTCGCACCGGACCTTCGAATTCGTTTGAGTTGCCCGACACGTTCAACGAGCCGTTCACCTGGATCGGTCCTTCGATCTCTGCACTGTTGCTGCCCATGTTCACGACGTCGGGCGTCGAGGTCCCCTCGACGAACTCACGGCCGCTGTAGAGCGTGTTGGCCAGAACCGGGGGCAGGTCGCCTTTCGGGTTCGGGTTGGTGGAAACGTCAATCTGTGCGACGGAGCGGACCGAGATGGCCACGCTAGCCACACCCAGAACGATGGAAAAAATGGTGCCCGAGTTCCTCCGCAGGACGACCTCGTACCGGTTGGGATTCATCGAGCCGATGGGCAGCGCCCGGGAGACGGATATCTCCGACGCCAGGGCCCCGTTCAGCGTCGCCAGGCTGTTGGCATCCTGAGCGGCAGCAGAGGCGTTGGGCAGCTCGACGACCCCCGCCAGCGCGGCACTCTCGGCGGCAGCTTGCAGAATCGACTTCGTGTGGTACCAGTAGCCCACGTCGATGGCGATCCCAAGCGTCGCGACCATCATCGTCAGTGAAATGGCAAATAGCACCGTGCTGGCACCGGACCGACAGTCGCGGCCGGAGCCGCGCCGCGGACGAGTCGAACTCAGGGACATCGCAGTGCTCGCTTTCTCAGGACAAGATAGTGAAGGTGAGCCGCGACGAAACGCGGGTTGGCGCCGGGAAGAACGCTCCGAAGGGGAACGACCTCAGGAAGCTCACGTCGTAGTCGACGCGCAGAGTGAGCAGCTTGCCGAACTTGCGGCTTCCATAAGAAAACAGCGCCACGGTCACGTCGCCCTGGGCTATGACCGGGGAGAGACTCTTGCGTACGGCGCCCTGGATCCCGCTGTCGTCGGTTGGGTGATAGGCCGCGTAGGTTGCCGCGCTGCTGACGGCCGAGTGCACGTCCAGGATGACGTAATAGAGCAGGCCGTAATGGAGCACGGCCGTCACGAGTACCAGCAACACGGGCAGCAAGAAAACCAACTCGGCCAGGGACTGCGCGCGGCGGCCTCTCGGCGACCGGAGGAGCCAGTGCGTTCTCGCCGATGCCTGCGGCTTCTTGGTTGATGAACGCAATTCCATCACGGCGTTCGGGCTGGCGCCCATTGGGCCTCGACAACCGAGGTCTTCCACTCCAGCGTCTGTCCCGGCGGCAGGGCCACGTCCAGCTCGCCTCTCGACTGATAAACGGCGCTCTTGCCGGGCGCCAGCGTGCTCAAGTTGCAGAGAATCGTTCCCGCCAGCTTCCCCTTGGCATCGCGAAGTCGCGTGCACAGAACGCCTCTCAACAACTTGCGGTCGCTGGAGTTCGAAACCAGGCCGCTGACACGAATGGACTGGCCGTCAGCCACTAGCGCCGAATCGGCGACGCGGATCGGTGCCAGGTCCGATGCCAGCGCTCCCTGGCCGGCGTCGGTGCGGCCGGCGACGACAGGAGGTCGAGCCGCAGGACGGGCGCCGTGGGCAGCGGCGATGCCGAATGCACAGCGGGTCACGAGGATCAGGAACAGAAAGAAGCCCACGATCTCCATCTCCCGACCCGAGCCTTCTTCAGTGTCGGCAGCCTCCATCGAGGGGGCAAAGGCGGGCGGCTGGGCCACCGTGAGAGTTGTCACCGGTCGCTTGGCGGCAACGCGAGGGGAGAGGAACTTCTTCCCGCAGCACGGGCACTTGCGTGCATCGGCCGCCATGCTGGCCCCGCATTGAGGACAGGAGAGCTTCACGAGGGAGACGCGAAGCAACATCCGCGCCGGTTTGGCGCCATGTGGCGAGAAGGTGCCCCGACAGCCGGATCACGGCCGGCGTCAGGGCACGCCACGAGGGGCGCCACGGCCGTCACTGGGTGCCACTGGGGCAAGAATGCGCATCCGCGCGCCCGGGGGGGCGTCAGCTCTGGGTGCCGCCCGACTCGCGCACTTTGCGCAAGAACATGTAGCTGGCGCCGATCCCGCAGATGTGCCACCCCTCCGCGCCCTCGCGCTCCAGCGCCTCTTGCAACTGCTGGGGAGTTTTCAACGTGATGGAGACGAGCTTGGAAGCTACGCTCTTGTGCTCCCACTCGATCGGCTTGCCGTCCTTGTCGCGAACGCGCTCGAAGAAGGCGAAGTTACGGCCCATCGCGCACAATGCCCAGCCCGTATCGGAGCGTTTCTCCAGCAACCGCTTGATGCTGCGAATGCCGCGCAGCGTCACGGATTCCATGTCGTACTCGCGAGCCACCAAGGGCTGGTTGCGGCCACGTTTGTAGAAGGCAAAATTAGAGCCTACTCCTCCGACAGCCCATCCATCTGCTCCGAAGCTGCAAAGCGCCGACTTGATCTGGTGGGGAAGACTCAGAGTGATCGATTCCACGTAGTAGGCCACGTCGGCGAATGGCGCGCCAGGCATCCGCTGCAAGAATGCGTAGTTGCTGCCGATGGAGTTCAACTCCCAGCCGTTAGCTGCCTCCACGACCAGCTTGTTCTTGATCTGGAGCGGACTCATCAAAGTAATGGAGACGACTTTGGTCTCCACGGGGCTACCCGAACAGACTGCCAGCATCGCTACCTCGCTTGCCTCCAATCGCTTATCTTAGAGGAATCCGGACCCGGATTCCACAAGACTCTTCGAGGCACCTTTGACAACATGTGCCGTAAATGGTAAATATTTATCCGGTCGCCCACCGTGAACAAGGAGGATCTCTTGAACAAGGCAGAACTGGTCCAGTGCGTCGCACACGACGCCGGCCTCAGCACCAAGGAAGCCCAGAATGTCGTGGACGCTTTCACCGACGCCATCAAGGCGGCGCTCGGCAAGAAGGACCGCGTCTCGCTGGTCGGATTCGGCACCTGGGAGGTGCGCAAGCGAGCCGCCCGCGGCGGCGTCAACCCCAAGACCGGCGCGAAGCTGCAGATCCCGGAGCACAACGTCCCTCGCTTCACTCCGGGCAAGGAACTCAAAGAAGTCTGCGACTGACCTGTCGTGTCGCTGGCCCGGACCCTGGCAGGGGCTACCTCGCCAGGGTCCGGGGAAGCTCAGCCGGCGGTTTTCACCGTTCGCTCACGTAGAGCCAGTAACCTCCGCGGTAGATTCCGAGCACGATGCCGTCATCGTCCTTCAATGCCCCGCGCACCTTGTCGAACACCGCCAGCGAGGTCACCTTGGTGCCATTGATCTCGTAGATCACATCTCCGGTCTGGACGCCCAGTCGGGCGGCCCGAGAGCCATCGGCGACCTGACTCACCAGCAGGCCCGACACCTCCTCGGGGATGTTGAGCCTCTGCCGATCGGAGCTTCCGAGGACTTTCAGAACGATCCCGAAGCCCTTGCTGTCGGCGGTCTCTTTCTCCTCGGAGCTCGGGCGAGTGGCGCCTTCCCGATTCATCTTGCCAACCGTGACGGGGACGGACAGTTCTTTGCCGTCTCGCTGGACTGTCAGTGTGACGCGAGTGTCGCCCGCAGTCGCTTGAACCATCTCCACGAGCTGAGAGGGCGTGCTGACGCGCGTGTCTTCGAACTTCAGAACGACGTCACGCGGTTTGAGACCCGCCTTTTCGGCCGGGCTGCCGGCCACGATGCGCGTGATGACCGCGCCACCCGGTCTATCCAGCCCGAGTCTTCTCGCCAGCAGCTGGCTCATCGGTTGCACCTCCGCCCCGAGCCAGGATCGCTGGACCTTGCCGTAGGAGACGATGTCCTGGCTGATCTTCTTGGCCAGGTTGATCGGGATTGCGAACCCCAGGCCTTGGCCCATCGGGTTGATCGCGGTGTTGATCCCGATGACCTCGCCATTGATGTTGAAAAGGGGGCCGCCGCTGTTGCCCGGGTTGATGCTGGCGTCGGTCTGGATCAGGTTGTTGTATTGGCGATCCGCGTCGATGTGCAGCTCGCGACCCAGGGCGCTGACGATGCCGGCCGTAACCGTCCGCTGCAGGCTGAACGGACTGCCGATGGCGATGACCCACTCTCCTACTCGCAACTTGTTGGAGTCTCCCAGTTTGGCGATATTCTCTTCCGGAAGCGGCGCCTTGAAGTCGGGGTCGGAGATCTCGAGGATGGCCAGGTCATTCTCATGGCCGACGCCTTTCACTTTCGCCGCGTAGGCCGTCCCATCGGCGAGGGTCACCTTCAACTGCTCGGCCCCCTCGACAACGTGCTCGTTGGTGAGCACCAGACCCTTGGCGTCGATCAGGACGCCGCTGCCCTCGCCGCGTCGAGGAGGGATGATGTTCTGCTGGAACTGGAAAAGCCGGTCGAGATAGGGATCGTAGAAGGGCACGCCCACGGATTTGCCCCTCGACTGCGCCACGATGTTGACCACCGTCTTGCCCTGTTTCTCGGCCACGTCGGCGATGACGTTGCTGGAGAAGAAATCGCCTGAGGCCAGGGCGGCTCCGCCGAGATAGAGGGAAGCCACCACGGGCACGGCCGTACGAAGAAGCTCGCGAATACGCATCGGTCACCTCACGTGTTTCTGGACCGCCGTGGCGGAACCTGCACTCTCTTGGCCTGGAGTCGCCAGGGTCCGCCGGTCTCGGCGTGTCGACAGTACCTATCGGATCTTCACAATCTAGTTACCGCTACGGACCAGAGATCACTCCGTTTGCCAGGCGACACCCCAGGCGCCCGGCCCGATGTGCGCGCCGATTACAGCGCCGATCGATTGCGATTCGATGCTCGAGACCTGAAAACGTTGCTTCAAGATCGGTGTCAGCACGCCCAGCATCTCAGGCCGTCGCGAGTGCACGACGCAAAACCTTACGGGACAGTTCTTGGGCACGCCCTCGTCGAGAAGCTCCAGGACCTTCGGCAGCAGCGCTTCGCGACCGCGCACCTTGGCCTTCGTGACGATCTTTCCGTTCTGGAAGGTGAGGATCGGCTTGAACTGGAGGAGGTTTCCCAGGAACGCTGCAGCCCAGTTGATGCGGCCGCCCTTGTGGAGGTACTCCAGAGTGTCTACGGTGAAGATGATGTTGCTGCCCTGGCGCAGCTTGGCCAGGTGCTGCTCGATCTCGTCGACCGACTTGCCGGCCCGCGCCAGTTCGGCGGCTCGCAACACCATGAGGCC
>JACQFU010000597.1 GCA_016199905.1 Candidatus Wallbacteria bacterium | reverse complement strand
TCAGAGGAAGCAAGCCATGACCGCCGACAGGACCGTCAAGGTCGACTACCTGGCCCGCGTCGAGGGCGAGGGCGCGCTGGACCTGGTGCTGCGCGACGGACAGGTGACCGAAGCGCGGCTGCGCATCTTCGAGCCGCCCCGCTTCTTCGAAGCGTTCCTCAGAGGCAAGGACCGCGCCGACGTGCCCGACCTCACGTCCCGAATCTGCGGCATCTGTCCCATCGCTTACCAGATGAGCAGCGTCCACGCGCTGGAGGCCGCTGCCGGCGTTCAGGTGGGAGAACCGATCCGCACGCTGCGCCGCCTGTTCTACTGCGGAGAGTGGATCGAAAGCCACGCCCTGCACATCTACCTGCTGCACGCCCCGGATTTCCTGGGTTACGAAAGCGGACTGTCGCTGGCCGCGGATCACCCCGAGCCCGTCAAGCGCGGACTTTCCATCAAGAAGACCGGAAACGACCTGGTCGAGGCGATCGGCGGCCGCGCCATCCATCCCGTCAGCGCGCGCCTCGGCGGGTTCTCGCGCCCGCCGAGAAAGCGCGAGCTGCTGGCGCTCTTGCCGCGTCTGGAGCGCGCCCTGGAAGACGCCCTGGCCACGGTCGCGTTCGCCGCCTCTCTCCCCTTCCCCGATTTCACGGCCGACTACGACTTCGTCAGCCTCTGCCACCCTTCCGAGTATCCGATGAACGAGGGCGAGATCGTCTCTTCGACGGGCTTGCGGGTGAGCGCGTCGGACTTCGAGAAGCACTTCGTGGAGGAGCACGTCGCCCATTCCAACGCCCTGCAGTCGCGCAAGGACGGGGGCGTCTACCTGGTTGGGCCGCTGGCCCGGCTCTGGCTCAATTACGACCGGCTGCATCCGGTGGCTCTGAAAGCGGCGCGGGAGTGCGGCATCCCGCTGCCGACCCGCAACCCTTTCGTGTCGATCGTGGTCCGCGCCGTGGAGCTGGTTCACGCCGTGGCCGAGGCAGCGGACATCGTCAGGGCCTACGAGGAGCCCGAACGCGCCTGGGTCGACGTGCCTCTCCGGGCGGGCACGGGCACGGCCGCCACCGAGGCGCCCCGCGGGCTGCTCTACCATCGCTATGAGGTGGGGCCCGCAGGCGAGGTCCTCTCGGCGAAGATCGTTCCTCCGACGGCCCAGAACCAGGCGCGCATCGAGACCGATCTGAGGGAGTTCGCCCCGAGGTTCCTCCACCTGCCGAATGCCGAACTGACCTGGAAGCTCGAGCAGCTCGTCAGGGCCTACGACCCGTGCATCTCTTGCGCCACGCACTTCCTGAAGGTCCGGCTGATCGGCGGCACGTCATGAACCGCTCGGCGGTCCCGACGCGCTCCCACGGCCCGGAGCCCCGAGGCCTCGCAAGCCCCGGCCACTTCTGCGAGGAGCTGCCCGTGCGGGTCATAGGCATCGGAAACCCGATGCGAGCCGACGACGCGCTCGGCTGGGAGGCGCTGCTCCGGCTCGAGCGGGACTGCCTGCCGGGCGTCGATTACGTCCGCTTCGGGGGCGACTGCTCGCAGCTCGCCGAGCTGCTCCTGGTCAGCCGGGCAGCCGTGGTCATCGACGCGGTGCATGGAGCCGGCGAGCCCGGAACGCTCGTTTTCTGGGACCTGGCCGATCCCCGGCCGGAGCTGGTGCCGCACGGCGAGGCGCGCATCTCGGGGCACGGCTATGGCATCTGCGAGACCCTGGGATTGTGCCGGTTGCTGGGCCGGCTGCCGCGTCCGCTGGTGCTGGTAGGAGTAGAGGGACTCACCTTCGGGTTCGGAACCGAGATGTCGGCGCCTGTGGCGGCTGCCCTGCCGAGCGTGGTCGGTGCCGTGCGCCAGGAGCTCCGGCGGATCGCCGGGCGACCGTGACGCTCTCGTCTGCGACTGCGTCGTATTAGAATCGCAGCACTATGAAGGTCGTGGAGAGCGGCGCAAAGTCGTTGCCCGAGCTGCTCGAGGCTCCCGAGTTCCAAAAGAAGTACCGCCCCTTCCGCAAGCTGGGCGAGGGTGGGATGGGTGTGGTGCACAAGGCGATCGAGATCGCCACGGGCAAGCACGTCGCCATCAAGAGCCTGCTCTTCGAGGGGCATCCGGAGCTGACGCAGCGTTTCATCAAGGAGGGACAGCTGCTGGCCAAGATGCGCCACCAGCACATCGTGAGACTGCACGAGGTGGGGATCGAGGGCGCCCATCACTATATGGTGTTCGAGCTGGTCGACGGAGTAACGCTCGCGGAGGAGCTGGACCGCAGCCAGCAGTTGCCGGTGAAGCGAAGCCTCGAGATCATCGAGCAGGTACTCAAGGGGCTCGAGTATGCCCACAGTCGCGGCATCATCCACCGGGACATCAAGCCCGAGAACACCCTGCTCACCAAGTTCGGTTACGTGAAAATTGCCGACTTCGGCCTCGCCAAGGCCTACGACCTCGACTTGCCGGACCGCGATATGGAGGAGCCGGAAGAGTTTGCGGGTCCACCTGCTCCTCGAGACCCGCCGGAAGATCCGAGCCTTGGCAACAGCCAATCGACGTTGGTGGTTTCAGGACTCCACGCCGCACCGGAAAGGAAGGCTATCGGAAAGACCCTCGGCGGCACAAGCAAGCGCGCCCACTCCGGCGCCATCGTCGGAACCCCCTCCTACATGTCGCCGGAGCAGGCCCAGGGCAAGCCGGTCAATCACCTCACCGACATCTACGCGACCGGAATCATGCTCTGGGAGCTGCTCGCAGGCCGCTGTCTCTACAAGAGCGACGACATTCAGGAGACCCTCTTCAAGCAGATCCACGAGGTCCCAGAGCCGGTCAGCCGGATCAACTCCAAGGCGCCCGGATATCTCGACGAGATCGTCGCACGCGCGATCGCCAAGAATCCCTTGGACCGCTACCAGACCGCCAGCGAGTTCGGCGCCGCCATAGCCGTGGCAATCCGTCAGTTGGAGGGCGCCTCCGCGGCCCCGGCCCAGGGTTTGCCCTTGGAGCTGCCCACCGTACCCTTGATGTCCGTGAGAGCCGTTTCCAAGAGCTCTATCCGCGCGGCCACGGTCCCCGCACAGGCCCACGCCCGGGCCTCCAGGCCCTGGCCGCGGATCGCCCTTGCCGCCGCCGCCGTCTTGCTCGTCGCCGTCGGAGTGCTCTTGCTGACCAAGCACCTATAGGACTCAAACGACTCGCCGCTTCACGGCAGGCCCATCGCGCGGACTCGCAGTTCTTCGTCGGCCCAGCAGATCCAGGCGCGACCCGAATCGTCGACGTCGATCGAGGGGGCCGGATGCCAGCAGTGGAACTCGGCGAACAGCTTGGGAGCGGTCCAGTGTTCTCCCTTGTCGCGACTGGTCGACCAGTACTCCGGCGTCGGCGAGACTCCTTCCCAGACGGCGAAGACTCGATTGTCCCGCGCCGCGATTCGACACGACTGCCGGGCGCCGCGGGGGGGAGCCGGCAGCAATCGCTCGAGCTCCACCGTGCGGAAACCATTGCGGCTCGTGACCAGAACTTGTGAGAAGCCGTCTTCCCTGGCGGGCTTTCGAAAGGCCAGATAGGTTCGTTCTCGGTCGGAGGCGCCCATGGCCTGCTTGCGATCGAACCCGCCGCCCGGGAAGCGCCCGGCCGCCGGCGGCGACCAGGCGGAGCCGGGGCCCGAAGAGCGCGTGACCAGCAGGTCGCCCACGATCATCTGTCGCAGCCGGCCGACAACCAATCCCTCCGAAGGAGTCAAAAGAGCTATCGGGTCATCGAAGGAGACGCCGGCACACTCGTGCAGCTCGGCCATGGACCATTGCCCGGTAGCAGCGTCCCCCCACGCGGTCGTGAAGGAGGGCTCGCGATCGCCTCCCGGACTTGGAGCTTGCCAGACGGACAGCAAACGCGCCCGGCCGCCGGCCGTCCGTCCCGCCGCCATCGAAACCGCGCCGCAGTCGCGTACTTGCCCGAGCGGCCAGGGGCTGCTCCAGGCAGTCGCTTCGCCCGAGGTCCAGACGGCAAACAGGGAACAGTGCGACTCGGCGGAGTAGACTCCGGCTCCGACCGAGTAGAGCAGATAGAAACGATCTTCGATTCCCGTCAGGGCAAAGACTTGATTGGTGCGCGACTGGAGGACTCCGTCCAGCGGCGGCCGGGTCCAGGTGCGGCCGCCGTCGGCGCTGGAGCGAACCAGGACGCGGCTGCCAGGGCCGACCCAGGCGACCATCAGCCGCCCAGCCGCGTGAGCCACCGCCGGACCTGCGTACCCGCACTCCGGGCCCTGGCCCGGCGGGCCGAGGTCGATTGCTTGGCCGGCCGGAAGCTCCAAGACGGGGGCCGGAGCCGCCGGGCGACGGGAAGCAGGGGCTGCCGGTCCGATGGGGGCGGCGGCCGGCGTCCTCGCCCGCGGCGGCGAAGGCCGCCCGAGCCATGCCAGGGCAATCGCGATGCACGCCAGGCCAGCCAGCGACCATGCTCCCCAGCGATGGTTGCCGGGAACGGCGGCCGGCGTGGCGTCCCGCGCGGCGCCGGTGCGTGCCGGCGCGCGCCCGATCCGGACGGTGTTCCGCTCGGTCTTGTCTAGGCCCTCGCTGCGAATGCGGACGAGGGCGCGCTGAAGCTCTGCAGCCGTGGAGTATCGCTCGGAGGGCAGGGTCTTCACGGCGCGGTCGATGAGGGCGGCGATGGCCGCCGGGACGCGGGGCGCCATGCGCGCCACGGGCGCCAGTTCGGCGTGCATGCGAGCCGGCAGCAGGGTGTGGACGGGGATGTCGGCGAAGGGCACGCGCTCGGTGGCGTACTCGTACATGCACGCGCCCAGGCCGAAGACATCCGAGGCCGCCGTCGCCTGGGCGCCCGTGAGCTGCTCGGGCGCTATGTAGCGGCTCGTGCCCATGACCTCGCCTTCCAAGGTCAAGCCCGGAGCGCCTTCGATCCGCGCAAGACCGAAGTCGGTCAGCACCGCTCCTCGCTCGGGCACTCCCAGCATGAGATTGGCGGGTTTGATGTCGCGATGCAAGACCACCACGGCGTGGACCGAGCACAGGGCGTCGGCCAATGGCGTGAATATATCCAGGAACTCGTTTGAATCGAAGTCTCTCGCGGGGCTCCAGTGGTCGTCCGTTTCGCGGGTCCGAAGGTCGAGCCCGCGACCATCCAGCAGCTCCATGACGTAGTAGGGGCGGCTGTCCTGCTGGCCGGCGTCGTAAACGCGAACGACGTTCGGGTGGGTCAATCGTGCCAGGGCCATCGCCTCACGGCGAAATCGCTCGGCAAACATGGGCTCATGGCCAAGGTGAGCGGACAGCAGTTTGATGGCGACGTCGCGCCTGAGCTTGGGATCGAAGGCGCGAAGGACCACGCCCATTCCTCCGGCGCCGATCTGCTCGCGGACCTCGTAGCGCCCCAGCCTCGCTGGCAACCGTTCCTGCGCCATCACGAGGATCGTAACGAGAGGGGAACAGGCTCCAAATACACTGCGCTAGCTGCCCGGGTCCGGCGCGTACTCCGCGGTGAAGTCGATGCCGACCTGAAAGACGGGCTTCGCCGGGTCCTCCGGGGGAGCGATTCGCACGACCGTGCCTTGCACGCGCGTGACGGGGCCGGCGGCCTCGTGGCGAAAACTCAGCTCCACTTGTTGCCCCGCCTGCAGCCAGCCTGCGTCTTCGACCGCCAGCAACACCCCGGCGCCGGTGCGGCTCGCGGAAATCACGAT
>JACQFU010000587.1 GCA_016199905.1 Candidatus Wallbacteria bacterium | reverse complement strand
GCATCGTGGTACTCAGCAAGCGCGAACCTCCTTGAACAGTTTTTGCTCAAGGGCTGTGTACCATGGCCCCACTTTTCAGGGAGGTTCGTTTTCATTCCGGCGGGCGACATCGCGTGCTTAATTCAGTGGTATTGGACCTACGTCTTCCGCCTCACCGTCGCGGGCACAGGCGGGACCGCCTTCCGCGACGTCGGGGTCGAGGCCGTCGATCCCGCCAACCTCGCGCCCCGAGCCGACGCCGGGCTGGACCAGTCAATCGCCGCCACGGTGCTTTCCACCCAGCCCCCGCGGCTGGCCGCAACCATCCCCGACCCCACGATCAACCCGGCCTTCGACCTGACGGGCAAGCCACTCAACCTGGTTTCTTTCATCCGGCTCGACGGCCGCCAGAGCTCCGATCCGAAGGGCCAATCCCTCCAGTACCGATGGCGGTTCCTCGCCGGTCCCCAGGCGGCGGGCCTCGTGGAGCTGAGCCAGTCCGCCTCGCCGAACCCGACCTTCGTGGCCACGGTGCCGGGCGACTACAGCTTCGGACTGATCGTGAGAAACGGCCCCTTCTCGAGCGCCGAGGCTCGCGCCACGGTCCGCCTTGCGGTGTTGATGGCGAACGTCCCACCTCACGCGGAGGCGCTCGTGCGAAGCACAGGCTCCAGGACGATCGGAACCGCTCGCGCCCCCCTGCGCGCAGTTGCTGGACGAGATCTGCTCACCCTGGATGGCACGCCCACCTCCGACCCCGACGACACCGCACTCGCCTACAGTTGGACCCAGACGGCGGGCCGCCCCGTCGTCCTCTCTCCGTCGGCCACCGACCCGCGCCCGCAGTTCGTCCCGGCCGAGCCCGACACCTACGCCTTCGAGCTGACCGTGACCGACGCCCACGGCAACGTCAGCCGGCCCTTCGCGATCGCGGCGGTCGCCCTCGCGCAGGACAGGCCGGCCCCGCTCGTCAGCCTGGTCTCGAGCACGACGACGGCCCTGGCGACCGGCCAAGACTTCGGCATCGGCGACGATCTGGCGCGTCCTTCCTCGCTTCGAACGACGCTTCCGGTCACCGTGATACTGTCGGCCTTCGTGCGTTCTCCGGGTGGCGGACCCGCCTCCGGTGGCACCTACGCCTTCTCCTGGCTCCAGGTGGAGGGACCGCCCGTGCTGCTCGCGCCCGCCACCGGCTTGCCGGGAGCCTCCAGCGCCGTGAGCTTCGAGCCCTCGACGGCCCGCGTTCACGTGTTCGAAGGCCGGGCAGTCCTCCTGGACGACTTGGGCCTGCCGACTGGAGCTGTCATCCGGCGGCTGGCCCGCGTGGTGATCGACGGCGAGCAACTGAAGGTCCCGCGTGCGGTCGTCCACCTGCTCGAGTCGGGCAAGCTCAAAGGCACTTTCCTGGCCGCGGCTGCGCCGGATTCGCCCCCGGTGCTGCTCCCGGGCGCCCTGGTCACCCTGGACGCCGGCGACTCGGTGAATCCGAACGTCCCGCCGGTTCCGCTCACGTACCGCTGGGTGCAGGCTTCGGGCCCCCCGGTGGTGCTGTCCAACCCGGCCGGCCAGGTCACCACCTTTGTGCTGCCCGACCTGCACGACCTGAACAGCCACGTCTACGCTTTCCAGCTCTTCGTGGACAACGGCGCGCGCAGCGAGCCCGTGCCCATATCGTTTGCAGCCGCGCCGGGAACCGGTACCATCGTATTGTCGGGCCTCAACATCCTGAGCGTGCCCGTCGACCCCTCGACCACGGGCCATCCCTACGACTCGACGGACCTGATCCGGGATACGGGAGCGACGTTCGTCGCGCGAGCGCTGCCCAACGGCAGTTTTCAGCTGCACCACCCGGCCCTGGGACTGACGCCGTTCCCGATAGAGGGAAACCGCTCCTACATCGTGGGGCGGCAAGGGCCAGCGGTCGCCGCGGCTTTCACAGGCGCGGGCTGGACGTCCGCATCGCGCATGGTCGTGCTGACGGCCGGCATCAATCTGCTTGGGTATCCGCCGCCCGTGCCCGGCTCCAAAACTCTCGAGGCCTTGCGCGCCGCGACCTCCGCGCGATTTCTGATGCAGATCGACAGTCAGGGGCGCCGGTCCCCCTACCTCGGCTCACTGGGAGTCAACGCATCCATCGAAGCTGGCCGCGGATTCCTCATCGATGTCCCCGCGGCCGTGACGGTGACCTTCGAGTAGGGGCCGTGGCGCCAGGGGCCCGGTCGCTCCCGGCTCAGTCCTCGGCCGTCTCCGCCTCTGTCTCCGTCTCCACTTCCGCCTCTCGTTCACCCTCGGCAATGGGATCGCCGCAATGGGCGCAGAGGATGGCTCCGTTGGGAAGTTCGAGGCCATGCAGAGCGTTTTCGAGGCAGAAACTGCATTGCACAGCTTCCACGAGATGCAGCAGCACGGGCACTTCGCGCCAGTCCTCGAGCCGCTCGGGGAAGGACTCGATGCGGACCCGGAAGGAACAGTCCCCGTCGCTGCACTGCAGAGTGTTGCGAACGGGTCCGGCGGAGCTCGGTTCGGCCGATTCCAGCAACTGCTCGCGGTTCTCGGGGGCGGAGAGCGCGGAAAGATAGGCGTCGTGCGGCTCGGCGTCGGCCGCGTCGCTACCGTTGAGGTGATTGACCGGAAGCACGACTTTGTCCTGGTTGCGCGACCAGAAAGCGCCACGGCTGCGGGAAATCAAAAGCGACTCGAGCGATAGGCCTCGGCTCGCCACCAGATTCTGGAGCAGCGGAGCGGTGAGGTAGACCGTACCCTCGTCGCCGAGGGTTTCTGCGAAGTTGCGGCCGCCGCCGCTGCCGTAGTCGCCGCTCTTCTTGGCTGCTGTCTTCTGGATCCGTTTCTGCTGTTTCATGGAACGCTTCGCGGCCAGCCGCCGCTCGCGTTCCCGTTTGGAAGAAGGTGCCATGCGAGTCTTCCCTTTGCGTTTCGCCGCTCGCTCGCTGCGCGAGGGCATGGCAGTGTACAGGAAACGCGACCCAGGGACAAGGACTTCGCCAGGCCCTCACGGTCCGCCGGCGTCGGGAAGCAGGAACGTGCGCTTGGAATCGACGGGCAGCAGGTAGGCCTCTCCGGCGGCCAGGCCGAAGGGCTCTGTGAAGCCGGGAAGGTGCAGCTCCAGCCGGCTGCGGCCCGCAACGGCTCGCGTGCGCACGACGAATCGAACGGCGGCCCGACCTTCGAGTGTCTCCGCCGTTTCGCCGCTCGGCACTCCTCTCGGATAACCCGCCAGCGTCAGGTCGGGGCGCAGGATCAGAGAGGTCGTGTTGGCCGGCCACGCGCGCCCGCGCCAGGTAACGGCCCCGGCACGCTGGGACAACACGACGTAGCCCGCGCCCGGCTCCAGCAAGAACGGCCGCCCCACGCCGGGCAGGTAAGTCGCGAACGTCATCCGGCCGCTCGTGCCGCCGATCGATCGGCAGACGACGGCGTCGCCTGCATCGCGCGACAGGTCGCTCGCGTCGTAGAGGTGGCCATCGGAGGTGAGCGGCGCCAGCGGTAAAGACAGGAAGTTGGGCCCCACGCCGAGCAGCACGGTCACTACTGTCGGCTCGCCTGCTTGAAGCGTCGTCACGGCTGAAGCCCGCCCGCCGTGCGCGTCCGACACGGTAAGACGCAGCCGGTAGTCGCCCGCCAAGGCAGGCACAACCGTGAGGACGAGCCCCTGTGTTGAGAGCGCCGCGGGGTCCAGGTCCGCCGGACCCGATATCTGCTCCCAGCGATACGCCAGCGAATCGGATTCGGGGTCCGTCGCGGAAGCCGACAGACGCACTCGCTCGCCCGCCAGGACGCGCCCCGGAGTCGCAACCGATACTTCGGGACTGCCGTTCGTCCCGACAGTTACGACCGCCTCCGCCGACGAAGTAAGTCCGATTCCCGTGGCCACGGTGACCCGGAAGCCGTAGAGACCGGAGGCCGCCGCCACGGGCGCCTGCATCGCCGTGCTCGCGGACGAAAGCTCCACGGAAGGGCCTGTCGTCTGCCCCCATCGATAGACGAGCGCCCCGCCACCAGGGTCGAACGAACCGGAGGCATCCAGCACGAGCCGGACAGGAACCCCATCGACGATGTAGGCCCGCGCCCCCACTGCAAGCGTCGCCAACGGCAGCGGTCCCACCGAGACGAGCGCGCCCGGCAGCGCCAGGTTCTCTGCGAGCCCGATCGTCAACCTCGTGTTTGCGTCCGTCGCCGTCACGAGGGCCGTCGAGATACGCGCCGCGCCCGTCGACAACGCCCGGACCGCGAACCGAAGCGCGCGCGTCGAACCTCCCGCGAGATCGACCGGCGCCGCGCCGCCGGTGACGGTCAGTACGGCCGGGGCGTCGACCACCGGCCAGACTGAAGCCACCCGTGCCGAAGCGCCGCCGAGGTTGTCGAGGGTGACGGTGAGGTCGCAGGAGTCTCCGGGCGCCAGCGCGGGCTGCGACGTCTCGATGGCCCGGAGCGCGAGCCTGGGCGGCGCCTGGACCGTCAGATGGGCCGCGGGCTCACCCAGCACCGCGGCCGCGCCGCCCGTCGCCGCTTCGCTAGCCGTCACGACCGCCGCGATCGTCGTCGTCCCGATCGGCGCCGCCGCAAGCACGTCGACCGCGAACGTCACGAGCGCGCTCGCCCCGGCTGCCAAGGCCCCTGCTTGCGCCCTCTGCGGGGTCACACCAAAACCTTCGGAGGACCCGTTGAATCGTAGGAACGCGGCCAGCCCCGAAAGCGCCGTCTGACCGGGGTTCGTCACGGCCAGCGTGACCGCAAGCCCGCGCTGGCCGGCAGTCGCCACCGTTCGAGAAATCGCCAGCGCGTCGAGTCGCGCCGAGCCCGGCACGAGCACGCTCCAGCCGGACGCCGCCTGTCCGCTTGCAGAGACCCGCGCGCCCGTGCCGTCTTCCACGCCTGTGACCGTCGCAGCTATCGCCGTGCTGCCCGTGGGCGCCTCCGGAAGCACGTCCACCGCCATCGTCAGCGTCACGGTCTCTCCCGCGCCGGCCGCGCTCGCATTCCCGGGAGCAGCCAGGACGCCGAACCCGGCCGTTAGGCCTCCGAAGGTCAGACTCGGCGTCAGGCCGGCCACGGGTGCCTGGCCGCCGTTGGTCACTACGACCTCGACGGGGACTCGCGTCTCGCCCCGAGCCACCGCGGCCTTCCCGGGCCGCACGCTCAGGACCGCCAGCGCGGACGCGGCCCGGACCGTCCAGCGCGGCCCGGCATCCGGACCCGACACCTGTGCCGCCGCACCGCCGATCGACTCGCTCGCCCCGACCACGGCCGTCACCGTCACCGCCCCGAGCGGCGCTGCCGAGAGCGCATCGACGGCAAACGTCAACTCGCGCGTCTCCGCCACCGATAGCCGGCCCGCATTTCCCGCCGCCGGCCTCACGGCAAATCCGTCGGAGGAGTTGTTGAATCGCAAGGAGACGGCGAGCCTCTCCGCCGCGGTCTCGCCACCGTTGGCAAGGCGCAGCCGCACGTCCAGCCCGCGCTGCCCCCGCGTGACGACCGCCGCCGTCGGCGCGACGAAGCCGGCAACGATCGCGGCCGGACGAAGCATCACCCAGGTCGTCGCCGGCGAGCCCGAGAGCGACCCCACGGGCAGCGACGTGTTCGCGTCCGTTCCCGCGACCTGGGCCGTCACCGTCGTCAGCCCCAGCGCGGGCTGTCCGGCGTCGACGACGAAGGTCAGCACCCGCGTCTGGCCCGCTCCGATCGTCCGGGCGTTGCCGGCCGCCGCGACGACCGAGTATCCCACTGCCGCAGGCGCGAAGCCGAGCGTCGCCGTTACAAGAGCGGCTGCCCCGGTCGAGGGCTGACCCGTGTTCCGGATCGATGCCTGCACCACCGTGCCTCTTACGCCGGGCACGAGCCTGGACCGCGACGCCGGCAACAGGCGAACCTCCAGCGTGGGTGACGTCTGCACCGTCCAGCTCCCCGAAGCCGTACTGTCGACCGGCGCCGGCGCTCCGCCCGTGCTGGCCCTCGCGTCCAGCGAAATTGCCGCTTGCCCTGGCGTTGCCGACCCCAGGACGTCGACTCCGAAGGTCAAAACCGCGCTCGCCAGGCCGGAGAGCGTCCGCACGTTGCCTGCCGCCGTCGTGACCGAGTAGCCCGCCGTCGAGCCGGCAAATCGCAGCCCGGCCGTCAGGTCGACCGCGACGTCTCCCGGGTTCGTCACGCCTGCTCGCACCGCCGCTCCCGCCTGTCCCACGCTCACGGTCTGGGCGGAGGGCACGAGCGACGTCACGCGCAGCGAGCCCGGCGCAAACGCCGTCCAGCTCGCCTCGGTCGAGTTGTCCAGGGCGACCGGTTGAGCACTGATCGAGTCCAGCGCGGAAACGTCGGCTGCGATCCGCGTTGCTCCCCGCGGCGCCGTGTCCAGGACGTCCACCGAGAAAAAGTAGGTGACGCTGTTGCCCGGCGCAAGAAGGGTCACG
>JACQFU010000596.1 GCA_016199905.1 Candidatus Wallbacteria bacterium | reverse complement strand
CACGTCGTAGTCGATCAGCAGCGAATCGCGCTCGTCATCGAGAATGCCCCGCGCCAGGTAGGCCTTCATGGGCATCGCCTCGGTGCCGCGCACGGGCCAGAAGTTGATGCCGCTCTCACCCTGCGCGTTGTCCTTCTCGTGGAAGCGCTTGCGAAAGGCCAGGGGGCGCGCGTAGAGCTTGCCCGTCACGAGATCGGCGTTGCTGCCCGTGTACTGCGTGAACAGGATCTTCCCGAACTCCCACTTCTGCACCAGCAGGATGACGCCGTTGAATCGCTGGCCTCTGAAATCCTCCAGACGTGGCGTCGTGGCGTGTTCGAAGATCCCTGCGTAGAGCGCCGGATCGGCGGAGAGCAGATCCCACAGGCAAGCAGCACCGGCGGTTTCAAGTCGGCCCGTGGCCGCGAAGCTCGCCAGGGGAGAGTCCTCGGCCAGGGCTCGCAAGGGGAGCAGCAACGCCACGGCGACGAGCAGGCGTACCGGATTCATGGCAGGCATCCCTCCTCGGGGTCCGTAACCCCGTGTCTTGTAGTTATCACATCACACTACGGATGAAGTTTGACGAAGGTTGCGGCGAGGCAGCAACTGCCCCGTGCGACCGCTTCGGTGCAGAGCTTCGCGGATTGGCTGACAATTGGTCTGATAGACTCTCGATGTGTCGGTGGAGCCGGTGTTGGGAGAACTGGGACGATGTCGGCTGATCGAGCGAATCGGCGCGGGGGGCATGGGCGTCGTGACAAGGGCGTACGATCCCAAGCTCAACCGTGACGTGGCCATCAAGGCCATCGCGGAGGGCGGTAAGACGCCACCCGGTGTCGCGGAGCGGCTGCGGCGGGAGGCGATGATGCTCGCCCGCGTCAGCCACCCGAAGGTCGCGCGCGTCTTCGGCGCGGGGCAGCCGCCGGAGACTCTCTACTACGTGATGGAGCTGCTGCCGGGCACGAGCCTGGAGAGTCGGCTCGCGGCGGAACCGGGACCGAATCGATTCGACACAAAGGAGTTTCTGGAGCCATTCACTCCTCTTTCCGATGCGTTTCAAGTGGTTGCCGAGCCGAACCGCCCGGCCCGGGCAAGGAGTGAAACGACGGTGTGCGGTTGCGGCCCGGACATTCCCAGTTCAAGCACCAATCGCCGCGTTGTCTTTCGTACTTGTTCTTTTCTCTGCTCCGAGTTTCAGTCGCACAGAACCTCGCAGAACCTCATGGTAGAATCTCCTCGACAATCTCAAGTCCGAACATGGAGGTGGCGGGCAAATGTTCAACAAGACATCGCTTATCACCGGGGTTTTCACGATTGCATCGAGCCTCGGGCTTCTTGCAGCCAGCCCGGAGCAACTCGTTGGAAAGACCGTTGAAATCGAAAAGAACGGAAAGATGGACGGAGAAATCCGCTTCGCGAGGGACGGACTGGGAATCGTGGCCTTGCTGACCGTGAACCCGGCCGGAGAGCAGCGGCATCTGGATCTGAGTTCGGGCCAGGTGGTCTACGAGGCCAGAGTGCTCACGGGTTGCAGCCCCGAGGGGGACACGGCTTCGTTTCTCTGCGATCAGAACGGCTCGGTCTATCTGCAATTCGCGCTGCAGGTCACAGCAGCAGGGGATACCACGGGCGAGTGGATGAAGCGAACCTATGGCTGGTTCGATCCGGCGTCGGGCAAGCCGGCCCAGGACGCGCAGGTGATTTACGAGTACCACTCGTACGATGGCGACGGCGACCACGAGTCTGGCCCCATCAAGGTCAAGCTCAAGCTGAAGTAGCAACGCGAAGCAAGGGCTCCCGTTTCCGGCGTCGAATTCGTTCGGGTTGCTCGTCCTCCAAGTTCAATCGGCAGCACGCATCAGCCCGGCGGCGGCAGCCGCCGTGGCGAAGAGCAACATGACGAAGCCGACCGCGGTGACGTCGCCGACCGGGAGACGCACGAGTCGCTCTCGCGCCACCGCGGCGTCGCCGGGGGAGCGCTGCTCGCGTGGAGCCGGGACGGCGGTGTGATCCAGGTGCTCGGGCACGCCTGGTCTCTCGGCTCTGCGGCGATCGGGGCGGCCCTCGGAGTGGACGTCGTCGCCTCGGTCCCCGCCCCGCTTGCGAGCGCCGGCCGCGACCCGGTGCGCGACCTGCAGGAGGGGTAACGCCGTGCGGCGCGGATCTCGCGACCTCCCTTCGGCTCGGGCCGCCCGAGCGAAGCGGGCCAGTCGCTCCCGCCCGCCGAAAGCAGCCGTCTCAGACTCGCTCCCAGGCTTTTCTCGAAATGCCAGCCTGGCGCAGGATGACCTTCAACAATGCCAGTGAGATGTCTCCCCGATGCGGATTGGGGATCGTCATAGTGACATCCTCCCGGTCCATGAACTCGTGCTTGCCGCCCGAGTAGGGGCCGGAAAATCCCAGCTTCTTGAGACTGGCGATCAAGTCGCGCCGTTTGATAGGGCCGAGAGGAGGCATCAAGCAGCTCTGGGCACACGGACGCGGGCCCCGTCCAGAACGGGAACGTCCAAGCCCCGCGACACGCGCAGCAACACCCACTCTTCGATGACCTCTTGCAGTGCCTCACGGCAATCCTCCACGCCCGAACCGGTCGCGATGACGCCGCGCAGACCGGAAACCTCGGCACAATAGGAGCCGTCTTCGAGCTGCGTGTATCGGGCTCGTCTGAGAGCGCTCGTGATGTAGGCGCTGAGCATTCTGACCTCCGGAGTGGGCCCATGACCTGTCGCCCACAAGTGTACCGGACCTGCAACTGCGTTACGAGGATCTTGGCCGCGGAGCACGCAGATCACGCCGGGACGACCGAGGGCCGATTCGCAGCACTGCGACAACTCACGGCCTCGGAGAGCAGATCCCACAGGCAAGGAGCTTCGGCGGTTTCGAGCCGGCCCGCGGCCGCGAAGTTTGCCAGGGGAGAGTCCTCGGCCAGGGCTCGCAAGGGGAGCAGCAACGCCACGGCGACGAGCAGGCGCACCGGATTCATGGGAGGCATCTCTCCTCGGGGTCCGTAACCCCGTGGTTTGTAGTTATCACATCACATTACGGATGAAGTGTGACGAAGATTGCGGCTCGGCAGCAACTGCCCCGTGCGACCGCATCGGAGCAGACCTTCGCGGCTTGGCTGACAGTCGGTCTGATAGACTCTCGATGTGTCGGTGAAGTCGGTGCTGGGAGAACTGGGACGGTACCGGCTGATCGAGCGAATCGGCGCGGGGGGCATGGGCGTCGTGACAAGGGCGCACGATCCCAAGCTCAACCGTGACGTGGCCATCAAGGCCATCGCGGAGGGCGGCAAGACGCCACCCGGTGTCGCGGAGCGGCTGCGGCGGGAGGCGATGATGCTCGCCCGTGTCAGCCACCCCAATGTCGTGCGCGTCTTCGACGTGGGGCAGCCGCCGGAGACGCTCTACTACGTGATGGAGCTGCTGCCGGGCACGAGCCTGGAGAGCCGGCTCGCGGCGGAACCGGGACCGAGTCGATTCGACGCAAAGGAGTTTCTGGAGCTATTCACTCCTCTTTCCGATGCGCTTGCGGCCGCCCATGCAGCCGGCGTGCTCCACCGCGATATCAAGCCGGCCAACATCATGGTGGGCGTCCCGGACCGCGGTCCCGTGCTCACCGATTTCGGGCTTGCCTGGGTGCCCGACCAGGCTCGTCTCACCCGCGAGGGCGTTGTCGTGGGGACGCTCCGCTACATGGCGCCGGAACAGGCCGCGGGCTCCGCGCCTTCCCCCCTGTGCGACCTCTACGGCCTGGGCGTGTGCATGTTCGAGTACGCCACGGGGCGCAAGCCGTTCATGGAATTGACGGGGCCGATGCTGATACTGGCCCGTCCGCGCCAACAACTGCCGCCGCTTGCCTGCGTGGCGCCCCACGTACCCGACTCCCTGGCCCGCGTCATCGACCACTGTGTGAAGCTGGACCCAGCCGAGCGGTTCGCATCCGCCCGGCACCTGCACCGCGCCCTGGAGCACGCGGCGCGCGAGCTCGGCCTGGATGCCTTGACCGTCCCGGCTCGCAAGGCGGCGCCCGCGAAGGCCCTGGTGAAATCCGCACGTGCAGGGTCTCCGCACCCCGTCCTCCGCCAGGCGCTGCGCGGGGCAGCACTCGCCGTGGTCGTGGCCAGCCTCTCTCTGCAGTTTGCGTATCTTCGTCCCCGTTCCGCTGTCGTGCCGTCCGTGGTCGGACATGGGACAGCCGGGCCCGTGAGACCCGGCGCCGCATTCGCACGCGACACCAAGCCCGGTGCGCCCGACACCCTCCGCCTGACCGGTCCGGGCGAGAGAGGCAATTGCGTCGCCCTCGCCGTCCTTGGCGATCGACTGCTTGCCATGTGGTCCGCGCCGGATGCCAGGTTGCGGGTTCGCCTGGGTTCCCTGCCAGGCCTGAACTGGACGACCCCGCCGGCGAGCGGCCAGCTCCGTCTCGATACCGAGTCGGCAGTGGCGGCCGTGGGACACAGCGGCCGGTTTCACCTGCTCTACATGGACCGGGACTCGCAGAAGCAAGCGCGGCTGAACGCCACGTCCACGGGGCCGGATGCGGCGTCCTGGACCTCACCAGTCGCTCTGGGGCCGGCCTCGGGGACGGCAGCCACTCCGGTGCTTGCCTGCGCGGCATCGGGCTTGCCCTCCGACGACCTTCTGGCCGCATGGGAAGGGCCGCGCGGCAGCACGCCCCGAGTTGCCTGGGGTGACGCCCGGTCCTGCGCCTGGCAGCCAGGCTCGCCGTTCTCGTCTGCCGGCAGCCACGGCCGCCTCGCCGCAGCCCTCACACGTGACGGCGCCGGCCTGCTCGTCCTGGAACAGTCGAACCCGCTCCGCGGGCTAGTCGACCTGTACGCCTCTCGTTGCGAGGGCCGCAACCGGCCGTGGCCTCCCTTCTCCGTCCTGCCAGTCAACTCCTCGGGCTATGACCGCCAGTTCCCCGTGACGGTGCCTCTGGACGGCGGTGGCGTCTTCCTGCAGATGGAGGAAGTTCAGCTCCCCGCCCACCCCCTGCTGCTGGCCGAGAGCACGGACGAAGGGTGTTCGTTCCGGGCCGTGGGCGTCATCACCCATCCGTACTGCAAGGACGACAAGACGGCGCTCGCCGCGCTGGGCCGGCGCGTCTGGTCGGCCTGGCGGTTCCCGATGCCCGATCGCCTGGTCTGGTCCACCAGCCGAGACAGGGGCCGCTCCTGGAGCCGCCCCGCAGTTCTTGGCCGCCTGCCTCGACACCACGCGCAGCCCGTGCTGACCGCTCTGCCGGCGGGAGACGCCCGGATTCTGTGGGTGAACGAGGAGGGGCAGGTCCATCTGACCCGCCTGCCGTGAGACCGTCGCTCCCGCCGGGAGTTCAGCCGCCCATGACGCGGTAGTATCCTCAAATGGTCCGGGGGCGTCTTCGCAGCAGCGGGGCTTCCCGGGATCGCGAACGCTCCTCAGCGGTTCTGGGGGGCTTCACATGGAAGCTCGAGTCTGGTACGATGTGAATGCGAACCAAGCCACGTCGAAAGCCGCGATTTGACCGATTTCCTGACATCGACGCCACCCAGTCGGCGATTCCGCCACGGGATTCCTTGGCGCCGGCTCGTCCTGGCTGCCATTGCGGCTTCGATGCTATCCGTGGGCGGGGTTGGTGCTATTCAGCCGGGTACACCCAACCCCGGTGACTTTGCGGAAGATCTGGTGCGCAGCGAGGCTGCACGATCGCTTCCCGCTCTGATGCCCGTCATTCGACTGGATGACGCCAGGTTTGTCTTCTCAGGCGCAGACGCCGACGTGTCCGCCGGCGTGCAGGCGTGGCTGGCCACGCTGAAGTACTCGCACGACAGCTACGGGAACTTCAAGGGGGCAGGGTATCGGGGCTCGTTCCGGCCCGAAAAGGTGAATCGGCAGCTCGTGCAGTTCCTCGCGCGCTTTCTGAGTGGCAGGCGGCTTGTCGCTGTGAGTGCGCAGCAGGCGACCAGTCTTGGAGCTTTGCAGGACAAATCCCGGCGCGATGCGATCGAAGATTCCGTGCGCGCTCGCCGGGAGGTCGCCACCCGGGCTTCCACACCGCCTGGCACGGGGACAGGGCCAACGGAGAACATTCCCAGCCTGGGCAGTGGCGGCGACAATCGCGGCTCCGGCAAGCCGGCGGACGGCGGCATTGCGATCGGCGGCAACCCGAGTACGCGGCCGACCACAGCCAGCCGCCCAAGTCCGCCGAGCGGTGCGGCCGCGCAGGCACAAGCCTGCTATGAAAATCAGGCCAGGATTGCAAGAGCCGTCGAACTCTACAACCGCGACCACAACACCAAGTCACAGCGGCTGGATCCCGACTTCCTCAGGGAACTGGTCGCCAGCGGCTACCTTCAGACCGTTCCGGACGATCCAGGCCAGGGGCCAGGGACTTCCGGCCACTACGTCTTCACTGACAGCGGCAACGGCGTGAAGTGCACCGTGCACGGGCCATCGCCGAGTTGCTCCATCCGGGCCTCGCCGACCGATCAGAACGCGCAGTTGCAAGCTTGCTACTCCATTCAGAGAGACATCGCCATCGCCGTCGAACGCTACAACCGCGACAACAACACCAAGGTGCAAGAGTTGAGTCCCGACTTCTTGGCGCAGCTCGTGACCAGGGGCTACCTCAAATCGCTGCCGGACGATCCGGGCCAGGGGCCGGGGACTTCCGGCCACTACGTCTTTTCGGACAGCGGCAATGGGGTGAAGTGCACGGTACACGGAGCCCCTCCCAGGTAGTCTCGCGGGCGGTGGTCGCGCACCGGCTGCCGAGAGGCTTTCGGAGTTTCTTCACGAGCGAATGGTCGCCATCACAGCCAGCGACCTGCAGCGACTGGTCGATCGTGAAGCCTGCGTGGCCTCGTGGAGCGAGAAGGGTGGCGTTGGGAGCCGGGCAACGGCTCACACCGCAGATACGCGAGTCCGCGCCACCCTGGCATTCGCTTCACGGTGTCGTATCATCGAAAGCAGATGCTTCGACCCAAGACCCTGCGAGAGATAGCGCGCTTGGCTGGTTGGGAGAATGTGCCGTGAAGTACCCATGCAAGTTGCTGCCGGGAGAACCCGGAGAAGGCGGCTTCACGGTTGTTTTTCCGGATCTTCCTGGCTGTATCACCGAGGGAGACACTCTGGAAGAAGCCCTTCAAATGGCTCGAGATGCCATGGAAACCTGGCTCGACGGCACAATCGAGGATGGCGAGGTCTGGCCGCGGGCCTCTCGCCGCATCACCGCGGGCTCCGGCGAAATCGTCTACTGGTTCGATATCGAGCAACCGCAAGACAAAGCCGCCTGAACTGCAGCCCTACTACTCCACCGCCGTTGCTCGGCTCATCGCCCAGGCGAGGTCGCCGGCCTCCGACATTCGCCCCGGCGCTCGCCGCAGCCGGCTAATTCCGCGGACGCGCGTCTCCGAAAGATAGGAAGACGCATCGCCCGCCGCCTCCGAGGGCCCTGCTCTGGACGAGGTCCTTCGCATCGGCGGCCCCGGCCAGTAGTAGCGGGCCAACAGAGGGCCTGCGATCTAGCCATCACGTCCGAAAACGGCCAGACAAGGAAGCAGAAACGGCCTAGAATGACGCACATGCTAGACCACGACCTTTGCTACAAGGCGATGACGGCGAGGGATTCGCGCTTCGACGGGCGATTCTACGTCGGCGTCTCGACGACGGGCATTTACTGCCGCGTCATCTGTACCTCGTGCATGCCGCGGCGGGAGCGATACTCGTTTTTCCGAACGGCCGCGGAGGCCGAGAAGGCCGGCTTTCGCGCGTGCTTTCTTTGCCGGCCCGAACTGGCGCCCGGCAGCTCCCGCGTCGACGCTGGCCGGCAGGCTCGCGAATCGCTTCGGGGCCAGGCTGGGCTCGGACGATGCGAATTTGACCCACGCTTTCCCGACCGCCCAAGAGGTGTCAAACGCCTCGGCCGAGGATATCGCCGCCATTGGCTTGCCGCGGCGCCGCGCGGAGAGTCTTCGCGCGTTCGCCGGCGCGTTCGCCTCGAAGCCGATGTCCGTCGATGGCGGCATCGATCCCGCTCGGGTCCTACGCGAGCTTGCGTCCCTCCCCGGGATTGGCCAGTGGACGGCGCAATGCGTCGCGATGCGAGCGCTGCGCGATCCAGATCCAGTCTTCTGGGCCCTCTGCGACTTGTCGCCGCTGACGGAGCCCTCATCGGCGTCTACCTGCCAAGCCATCACTGCCCGTGGGCGCTCCCCGAAGAAGAGCGACCGCACGAACCCGTCCTGCGTGAAGCCGCGAACCAGTTGGGGGAGTACTTCCGCGGTCTACGTCGGCAATTCGAGCTGCCGCTGCGCCTGGAAGGCACGCCCTTTCAGAAGGCTGCCTGGCAGGCGCTGCTCGAGATTCCTTTCGGACAGACGCGCAGCTACCGAGAGCAGGCTCGCGCGCTCGGCCGGCCGTCGGCGACCCGGGCCGTCGGCGCCGCCAACGGCCGCAATCCGTTCACCATCATCGTTCCGTGCCATCGCGTGGTCGGAAGCGACGGCCATTTGACCGGTTACACCGGCGGACTGTCCGTCAAGCGCTGGCTGCTTCAGCACGAGGCTCACATCATCGGGGCCACGCTCTTCGGCGCCGTGGGCCTGGAAACCGCGGCGGGGCAAGGGCCGCCCACGCTCTCCTGAGTCGAGACCGACAGGCATCACGGCATGGCCCGGGCTGCGCGGCAAAGGAACGTCGCAAGCTAGACCCTAGCCGAAAAGGTTTCTTGTAGGCTGGGACAGGCTTCTTGGACTCGAGGGGCCCCAGTTTCGAAACTCTCATGAAAGATCACCGAACGCTCGGCGTTATCGACTGGGCGCCGTG
>JACQFU010000607.1 GCA_016199905.1 Candidatus Wallbacteria bacterium | reverse complement strand
CGTACAGCCCCCCTGCGCCCCAGCCTATTCTCCCAGGTCGGCCAGCGGATGTCTACTCATTTTTCTCGACGAAGTTTTCACCGGCCGCCCGACAAAGCCAGGTCAGTCCAGCCTCCCCCGACTCATGCGTCAGCGCTGGGTTGACTGGAACCATGCCAGCCCTTAGAATCCCGCGAATCTCGAAAACGAGAGTTGCCGGCGTCGGCACAACCCGCAAGGGGAGGCATCCAGTTGAGAATCCGTGGCCAGGTTTCATCCTTTAGCCGTAGGGGCTCCTACGTGTTCATCCGGCCGGAAGGCCGTATCCCGCCTACGTTCTGCCATCGCTCCGACGTCGAGGAGCCCGGCGGACTGAGGCAAGGCTGCACCGTCGAGTTCGAGCTGGGCGCCGACGAGTTCGGCCCCCGCGCCGTTCGCGTGATCGCATTGGCCCGCACGTGAGTCTCGGAGCCGGAGTGAGTCCCGGCCCGCCCGGTCCTTCCGGGATCGTCATCTGCGGGGCCCCTTTTGTCGATAGCATTGAGAGATGGCCCCTTCTGCCGCGCAAGCGGCTTCGGGGCACGACGAAAGGAGACACGGCAAACCATGCGTCGCTTCATGCTGGGCATCGTTTCCACGCTCGCATTGACGTGCCAGGCCCCCGCCCAGGAAGCCTCCGCTGCTGCGGCAGGCAAGGCGTTGAAACCCGGAGAGAACCTGGCGGCTGCGGCCGGAGCCCAGAGCGCTCCGGTATCGGCCCCCAGCAGTCAAGCTGTGATGGTCGCCGCCGCTTCGAGCCAGGCGCCGGCCCACGCAACTTCGGCGATGAGCTATACCGAAGGGCAGAAGGTCGACCTGACGGGAACCCTCTACTCCACGCGGGACGGCAGAATCGTTCTCAAGACCGCTCCAGGCGAGATCTTCGTGGTGCTGGAAAATCAGAACCTTTGGCGGATGGAACAGAGGGCCGCCTTCGGCGAGCGCGAGTTCCATGTCAAGGGCCACGTGAGCAAGTACCAGGAGCGCTACTACCTGTCCGTGGGACGAATCCTGGAAAAGACAGCCAAGTCGAAGAGCGACAAAGACGGCGAGGACGACGAGAGGCCCTTCTGGGAGCGGCTGATGTTCTGGAAGAACTCCTGAGAAGCTCGGCGCCGCGCCCGCAAGTCGGGACGGCTCATCAGGCCGTATCTTCACGCGCGGGTAGATGACAGTCCTGTTCGTATTCGTCGACGGCGTGGGCTTGGGCCGAAAGGACCCCGGCATCAACCCGTTCGCCCGGGCACGGCTCCGGGTGCTCGACAACTTCTCCGGCGGCGAGAAAACAGAGCCACTCGCCTTCGACGGACGCGTCGTGGCGCTCGACGCCACGATGGGCATGGAGGGTCGCCCTCAGAGCGCAACCGGCCAGACCGCGTTGTTGACGGGCTTGAACGCTGCGCGTGAGAACGGCGGCCATCTGATGGGCTTCACCAACTCGCTGCTTCGCGGGTTGTTGGCCGAACACTCCGTCCTGCGGCGTCTGCGCGAGCGCGGCCGAAAGGCCATCTTCGCCAACGCGTTCCGGCCCATCTTCTTCCTGATGCCGCCGGCCCTGCAACGACGCCGGTTGTCGGCCACCACGGTGGCGGCGCTGGCCGCGGCGTTGCCCCTGCGCACGGTTGCCGAGATCCCCATCGGCGAGGCGCTTTATCACGACTTCACCAACCGCGGATTGCTGGCAGAGGGGCACGACCTGCCCCTGCGCTCGCCCCAGGAGGCGGCGCGCGCGCTCGCCTCTCTCGCCTCGCGAAACGACTTTGTCCTCTACGAGTACTTTCAGACCGACAAGGCGGGCCACGCGCAAGACTGGGACCGGGCCATCGAAGTGCTCGAGCAGCTCGATCAATTCCTCGAAACTCTGCTCGACAACCTGGATCTCGCCGAGACGACCGTGCTCCTGGCCAGCGACCATGGAAACGTGGAAGACCTCTCGCACGGCGGCCACACGCTCAACCCGGCCCTCGGCATGGCGTGGGGACGCGGCCGCAAGTGGGCTGCCAGACGTCTAACCACCGTGATGGATGTCGCAGGCGTCATAATGGACCTCGACGCCGGCGGGCCCTGACCCCGATCTGTCCTCAGGAGGACGTAGCGCTTGGAAGAAAATCAAACCGACAGCCCGGACCGGGCCATCCTCGTCGCGCTGAGACTGCCCGAGACCAGCCGCGAAGATCTGGACGACGAGATGAAGGAGCTGGGCGCCCTTTGTCAAACGCTCGGCACGGAAGTGGCCGACCAGATCATCCAGGCCAGGCCCAAGCCCGACCCGTCGACCTTCATCGGGCGCGGCAAGGCCCTCGAGATCCGCGACCGCTGCAAGCAGATCGGGGCCAACATGGTGATCTTCGACGAAGACCTCTCTCCGGGGCAGGTGAAGAACCTGGAGAAGGCGATGGGTTTACCCGTGCGCGATCGCTGTGGCGTCATCCTCGATATCTTCGCCAGCCGGGCGCGCACCTACGAGTCGAAGCTGCAGGTGGAGCTCGCCCAACTCGACTACCTGTTGCCGCGGTTGACGCACGCCTGGAGCCATCTGTCGCGGCAGATCGGCGGCGGCAAGGTGCAGCGCGGCATCGGTGAAAAGCAGCTCGAACTCGACCGCCGCTACGTCCGCAATCGCATCGCCGTGCTCAAAGAACGGCTCTCGAAGGTCGAGCAGCAACGCGAGACGCGACGCCGCGGACGCGAGGAGAACCTGCGCGTCGCCATCGTCGGCTATACCAACAGCGGCAAGTCGACCATGATGAACAGGCT
>JACQFU010000611.1 GCA_016199905.1 Candidatus Wallbacteria bacterium | reverse complement strand
GGCCAGATGGCGTTGCTGAATCTGACCTGAAAGGCGACTTCCTTCGGCTGATATCGGCGACGGAAACTACCCTCGATTTCGGCGTCGCTCTGCCTCTTCTGGTAGCCCTCGGTGGCGCACAGGGCCCGCGTGAACTCCCGAGACTCATAGGCCGCGTCGACGAGAACCTGATTGCCGACCCAGTCGAGACTGCCGTAACTCCTGCTATGGGATTCGCGCGTGCGGCGCCACCAGGATTCGATGTACTGGGCGTCGGAGAGCTCCTGGCGAGAGTAGGCTTTGGGCGCTGGTTCGGCAGGGGCCGCTTCGGCAACAGGTGTCAAAGGCGTCGTTGCCTCTTGCGAGTCGAGTGATCTGCCCGACTTGCCGCGGGCGGAACCGGGCGCCGGCGTTGCGCGGAGCAAATCGACGGGGAAGAGGACGTGACCGCTCGCGGGTCGCGGCCCGCCGGTGGCGAACCCGAGCGTGATCCATGGTTCTCGCGCGGCCTGGATCGGCGGGAACTCGGCATCGACGACGAGACTCTGGCCCTGCTTGCCGCGGCGCACGATCCGGACCCGCCGCGCCGGGAGGCGCTTTCCATCGGACACTAGCCAGATCCCCTGCAACAGAGGGCCTTCCTTGGGGCCCAGCCGGCCGCTCTCGAGGTAAGCCGAAACGTTGAAAGTCATCGCGCCGGGTCGAAGGCTGTCGAGGAAAGCCGCGGCGGCTTCGTCCGGCGAGAGGCGCGCCTCGAAGCCCTGCATCGCCTTGAGGGCCCGGGTGTACTCGTAGCCCTGGAACGTCACGTCGACCCGGACCTCGCGCTTGCCGGACAGAAACATCGTGCCCGTGCGGTGGAACAGGTCGTTGACGTGCTGCCACCACTGCTGGATGTAGTCGTGGTCCAGAAGCTCGCGATCGGTGTAGACGGCGCGGTAGCCGTCCGCGGCCGGGGAGCCTGCCGCTTGCGCCGCGCGTGCCTGCGTTGGTCCGAAAACGGCACCGAGGAGCAGAATTGCCAGGGTAAACGCTGTGAGTCGCATGGAACGTCGTGAAGCTTTTCTAGGGGAGTCGCCGGGCCCCTCCGGCGCTTGGGCGCGCGCGCGAAGGGGCCCGGCTTCAAACGAACTTAGAACCCGAGTACCACGCCGAGGATGGCGTTGTTGAACTTATATCCGTTTGCTTCGGCAGGCCGATCCTCGATGAGGGCTTGCAGCGTGAACTTCATGTTGGCCCGGGCCAGGTAGGTCAAGGACGGCACGAAGCGCCGGACATCGGTGGTGGGATTGGGATCGCCCGCGTGTTCGTCCTGGTTGAAGTTTTCATAGCGCAGGGCGGTGAAGAGGCACGGGTGCCACGCGTAGTTGGCCTCGATCATCCAGGTGAAGGCCTCGCGCGAAACGAGCGGCGCCGCAATATCGGGCTGATCGTGGTCCTGCTTAGAGACGGCGGCGTTGAGCTTCCACTGGTGGTCGATGAAGGCCAGGTCGCCGCCATAGATCCGGAAATCGTCGAACAGGCGGACGGGCACTGTAGCGAAGGTGGGGTCCGCCGGATTCGCCAGCACGGTGCCGCCGTTGAAGTAGAAGGCGCCCGCCGTCAACGACTGCGTGTCGCCCCAGGGGGTGTCCTCCAGACCGCCGGAGGTAGCAGCGCCTTCCTTCCCGGACGTGCTCGCCTGCGCCTGCGTGCCGTCGAGGCGGTAAGCCTGCTCGCCATCGCCGATGAACTTGTGGTCGATGTGGAAGTAAAAGTCCTTGCGATTGCCGGGGGAGGCGACCTGCCCCGTGGGGGAACTTGCCTCCGCCTGGACCCAGCCTGCATTGACGCCCGTGTCGGAGCCGAGGAAGCCCGAAAGTTCGAAGCCTCGCATCCCGGGGTCCTGAAGAACGAAACCGTTGTCGCCGACTCCAACCGTGGTGCCGATGAGCATGGTTCCGGCGTCCGCGCCGACCATTCGAGTCTTGTTGTTGAACTCGAAGAAGTCGGGGACGAAGCGGCCGATCCGCATGTACACGCCCGAGTCGCCGCCGAAGACATTGGCAATGGTCACGGCTGCACGCTCCAGGGACACCGCATCGGAGTCGATGCCCAGCTCACCGAAGAAGCTGTAGGTGTCGTCGAAGGTTCCGCCTGCCAGGATGTCGCTGCCGTGGCCCACATCGTCCAGGGAGATGCCCTTCGCGGAGCCGGGCCGGTTGTTGTAGTTCGCGAAGCTCTCGAGGACCATGCCCAGCGGTGCTCCAGCCGAGATCTGGTCCGGCCAGATGGCCTTCGGGTAGACCTTCTTGTAGCTGTCGGCGCCCAGCGGCACGGTCTCTTCCTTGGTCATGTCCTCGTCCTTGCGGCCGGGGAATCGATAGCCGTGGCGCTTGAAGGCCTCGCCGAAAGTATTGAGATTCGGGAAAGCGGTATGGCACGTGGCGCAGCTCGTATGATACTTGCGAGCAAAAGGCGGGATGGCCTTGGCGGCCGTGGGGGAAAGCAAAGCCGCGATGACGGTGAGTGCCAATGCGGATCGTCTGACGAACTGGTTCATGGGCGTCGGTCTCCTTGGACGTCTCGGGATTACAGGAAGTGAAGGGGCGAAGGGGGACGCAATTATCTTGCCAGCGGCGTGTTTTGTCAAGAGTCCAGATTGTCGTCCCATTCGACAAGCACCCTCGACTTGCTGATGGGCACTCGCTCCGGAGGACTCGAGGACGCCGGTCTCTACGGTCTTCCATTTGATTGGTGGGTCCGTCCCGGTGTCACATTGCGGTCAATCGGACCGGCCCGATTTCACACCCGCGAGACAGGCTCGTAATCGTAACACCAGTGCGGAATGACAAGCTTCGAGCCGGCCCGATTCAAGGCCTGGTGTCACGTTTGTGCGACGGTCGGGCCGAGCCGCTTCAGTCCGGGGCACTGCTGGCAGACCTCTTGCGGCAGCTCGCTGCGTCGCGGGCGCAAACGCGCCCGGAGAGGAACTCAACAATGCAAACGAATGTCGCCATACTGCGCACGGGAATCCTTACGCTGCTGCTTTGTTTTCCCGCGGGTCTCTTCGCTCAAGCAACGGGCGCCGTCACCGGCACGGTGACGACCAAGAAGGCCAAGGAAGTGGTGAATGTCGTCGTCTACGTCGACGGCGTCCAGGGGGACTTCAAGCCTCCTTCCGAGCCAAGCCGCGTCGATCAGAAGAACCTGACTTTCACGCCGCACGTGCTGCCGGTCGTGAAGGGAACGACAGTCTCCTTCGTCAACAGCGACGACGTACTGCACAACGTGTTCTCGCCCGACGAATGCGCCGAGAAGATGAACCTGGGCACGTGGCCCAAGGGCGAGTCGAAGACTTTCACCTTCAAGCAGGCGGGCTGCCACTCGGCCTTGCTCTGCAAGGTCCATCCCGAGATGGAGGGCTGGGTCGTCGTGCTGGACAACCCGTTCTTCGCCAAGCCGGATTCTTCGGGCAAGTACACGATCCCCAACGTCCCCGCTGGCAAGTACACGATCAAGACCTGGCACCAGAAGTACTCCGAGAAGTCCGCGCCCGTCGAGGTGAAGGCTGGCGGCTCGACCACAGTCGATCTCGACCTCTGATCCCGTAGTCGTCCGAGCGTATGGGCTCCCGACGTCTAGCCGCCGCAGCAGCAAACCTTTGCGGTCGGCGCCTGATGCTCGGCATGTGATTGCCCCACAAAGGAGACTCGATGGTAGCGGCAACTCCCGTGGAAGGTACCCAGGATCGCCGACCGATGTCCGTGGGGCAGCGGTTGTCGAGGCGCTTCTTTGCGATCCTGGGCCTTGGTGGTCTCGCCGGAGTCGTGGCGGCCTGGTCTGCAGGCCTGGTGCGATTCCTCTTTCCGCGGATCCTTTACGAGCCGCCGATGAACTTCGTGGCAGGAGATCCGGATGCGTATCGATCCGGTGAGGTGGAGACCCGCTGGCAAAAGGATCACCGGGTCTGGGTGGTTCGCGAGGGAGAGGAGCTATACGCCCTCATTGCGCAATGCACCCACCTGGGGTGCACTCCCACATGGTTCGCCGACGAACAACTCTTCAAATGTCCTTGTCACGGAAGCAATTTCACGCGAGCCGGCGACCCGGTGGCAGGTCCGGCGCCCTCGCCGCTGTATCGCGCATCGGTGCAGCGCGGCATGGACGGACAACTCCAGGTGAACAAGGCCATTTCGGAGAACCGCCCCGGCCCTCGGGATGCCGCGCCCTTCGTGCTGCGGCTCAAGTCTGGCCAGCGCGGCGAGCGTTCGGCATGAGGTGGCGATGATGGAGAACGAAGAGCCACCCAAGGAACGCGTCGTCAAGCCCCAGGAAGCCCTCGAGGGAATCGAAGCGGGGAAGGGCTTCCAGGAACGGTTGATCCATAAAGTGACGTCATCGGAGCTGTGGCGTTCCGTCATACGTCACGGCTCGCCGGCTTTGCGGCGCAACCGGGCGCTCACGGTCATCAGCAACTTCTTCCTGCACCTGCACCCCCTCAGCATCCCCCGAAGGGCTCTGGCTTTCGCGCACACTTGGTGCATGGGGGGGATCACGTTCTTGCTCTTCCTCGTGCTGACGGTGAGCGGCGTGCTCCTGATGTTCTACTACGTGCCGGAAGTCGGACGGGCCTACGAGGACATGAAGGATCTGCAGTTTGCGGTTTCCTTCGGCATGCTCATGCGGAACCTGCACCGCTGGTCGGCGCACGCGATGGTTGTCGCCGTGATCTTGCATATGATGCGGGTGTTCTACTCGGGGGCTTACAAGCCGCCCCGCCAGTTCAACTGGGTCATCGGGGTGAGTCTTCTCGTACTCACACTGTTGCTCTCTTTCACGGGCTACCTGCTTCCCTGGGATCAGCTTTCGTTGTGGGCTATCACGGTCGGGGCGAACATGGCAGGCGCGACTCCGCTCGTGGGGTATCAAGGCCCCTTCCACGAATTGTTGGGGGCGCGTGTCGACAACGACGTTCGCTTTCTACTGCTGGGTGGAACGCTGGTCGGCCAGAATGCCCTACTGAGGTTTTACGTGCTGCACTGCATTGTCCTTCCATTGGTGGCCGTGCTGGGGATGGCCATCCACTTCTGGCGCGTCCGCAAGGATGGCGGGATCTCCAAGCCTCTGTAGGGACAAGAGATGTCAGCCCAGCCGAGCACGATCGACCTGGCCAGGATTTCCGGTATCCTGCGCCGTTACCGAGGCCAGCCCTCCATGCTCCTGAACGCGCTTCAGGAGATCCAGAGTGTCTATACCTGCGTGCCTCCCGGCGCGCTGTATGTCGTGGCTCGCGAGCTGGAGCTGCCTCTCAGCCGAGTTTTCAACGTCGTCACGTTCTATGCAGCCCTGAGCCTGGTGTCACGCGGACGCCACCAGGTCCGAATCTGCGTAGGAACGGCCTGCCACTTGCGCGGGGCCGAAAAAGTCCTGGCCGCCGTCAGCAAGACCCTCGGCATCCGGCAAGGAGACATCACGCCCGATGGCGAGCTGGGGCTCGAGACCGTCAACTGTCTGGGCGCCTGTGCGCTGGCGCCGGTCTTCATGCTCGACTCGAAATACATCGCAAAGGCCAGCCCCAAGGACATTCCCGGGCTCTTCCCCGACCGTCGAGCAGAGGCGGCCTTGGACCAGAAAGTCTCGCAGGCGCAGGTCGGCTCCTCCCATGGCGAGGAAGGTAGCGATGCCCCGACTCGCTGACGCGGTGGCGCTGGCCAACCATCGGCGTGAGCTCAAGAACGCCGCGCGCCATGCGCGGGCACCCGTAACGGTTTGCTGCGGAACGGGGTGTCGCGCCAAGGGCGCGATGGAGGTGTTTGCGGCGCTCTCCGATAAGGTTGGAGCCTCGCCTCTGGGCGAGCGCCACGAGATCCGCCAGAGCGGCTGCCGCGGGTTCTGTGAACGCGGGCCGATGGTGATCGTCGGCAACGAAGAACTCCACTACGAGGGCGTGACTCCGAAGCACGCTACCCAGATCGTCCAGGAGACGCTCGGCAACGGCACGGTCTTGAAACCGCTGCTCTACCGGGATCCCGTGGCCAAGCAGATGGTGGAGCGCGATCCGGACATACCGTTCTACGCCAACCAAATGCGTCTGGTGCTCCGCAATTGCGGTCGCGCCGATCCCCGCTCGCTCGATGACTATATCGCGGAGGGGAGCTATGGCGCACTGGCCAAGGCGTTGACCACGATGTATCCCGAAGAGATCATCGAGACCATCGAGAAGGCGGGACTGCGTGGCCGGGGCGGAGCCGGTTTTCCGACGGGAGCCAAGTGGCAGATGTGCCGGAAGGCCCCGGGCAAGCCCAAGTACATCATCTGCAACGCCGACGAAGGGGATCCCGGCGCCTTCATGGACCGCTCGGTGTTGGAAGGTGACCCTCACTCCGTCATCGAGGGGATGGTGATAGGCGCCTATGCCATCGGGGCCAGCGAGGGCTACATCTACGTGCGCGCCGAGTATCCACTGGCGGTGGAGAACTTCACGCGCGCCCTCGAACAGGCGGCCAGCTACGGACTGCTGGGCGAGGACATCCTCGGTAGCGGCTTCAGCTTCGCCATGCGAGTGCAGCTCATCGGTTCGTTTCGCCAGTCGCTCTCTCACTGGCTGGGCGACGACAGCTTCGATTTCAACCTGCGGGTCAGCCTGGGAGGAGGGGCGTTCGTCTGCGGTGAGGAGACGGCCTTGATGGCCTCCATCGAAGGCCGGGCCGGAGAACCGCGACCCAAGCCGCCTTTCCCGGCCCAGGAAGGGCTCTGGGGACTGCCGACGAACATCAACAACGTCGAAACCTGGGCGACTGTCCCTCTCATCATCGAGCGGGGCGCCGACTGGTACCGCGGTATAGGGACCGAGTCGAGCAAGGGAACCAAGATCTTTTCCCTGGTTGGAAAGGTGAAGAACACCGGGCTCGTCGAAGTGCCCATGGGGACGACTCTGAGGAAGATCATCTTCGAGATCGGAGGAGGGACCCTCAAGGACCGGCCTTTCAAGGCCGTGCAGACCGGGGGGCCGTCCGGCGGCTGCATTCCCGCCGAACACCTCGACACGCCCGTGGATTACGAAAAGCTCCAGGCCCTAGGCTCCATGATGGGCTCCGGCGGGATGATCGTCATGGACGAGCGCACGTGCATGGTCGACGTGGCCCGCTACTTCGTGACGTTCCTGGAAGGCGAGAGCTGCGGCAAATGCCTGCCCTGTCGAGAAGGCACGCAACGTATTCGAGAGATCCTGAGCCGCATCACCCAGGGGAAAGGCGAACTTGCCGATATTGAACAACTCGAAGAGTTGTGCCCCGTCATCCGTCAGACGTCGCTCTGCGGACTGGGTCAGACGGCGCCCAATCCTGTCCTCAGCACGCTGCGTTACTTCCGCGACGAGTACATGGAGCACATCGTCGAGAAGCGCTGCCGCTCGGGGACGTGCAAGGCCCTCGTGAACTTCATCGTACTACCGGAGAAGTGTACGGGTTGTATGGCCTGCCTCAAGGTTTGTCCGGCCGACGCCATCCAGGGCGCCCTGAAGCAGGCCCACGTCATCGACCCGAACCATTGCGACCGCTGCGGCTCCTGTTTCGATTGCTGCCGCTTCGACGCCATCATCGTTCAGTAGGAGTCGCTGCGTGATCGAACTGACCGTGGACGGAATCAAGGTGCTGGCAGAGGAGGGCATGAGTCTCCTCGAAGTTGTGCGAGGCGCCGGCTTCGAAGTCCCGACCCTCTGCAACCATCCCGCGGTCGAGCCCTATGGCGCTTGCCGCTTGTGCCAACTTCAGGTCTCTCGCGGCAACTGGTCTCGCCTGGTCGCTTCCTGCATCTTCCCAGCGCAGGACGGACTGGTCGTGAGCACCCGCTCCGAGGAGGTCGTTCGCGCTCGCCGGATGCTGCTTGGCTTGCTCTGGTCGCGCTGTCCCTCGTCGACGGTCATTGGAGATCTGGCTCGAAGCTACGGTCTGCAGCGCCCCCCGTTCCCAGCTCGAGACGAGGCATGCATCCTTTGCGGCCTGTGCGTTCGGTTCTGCCGCGAACGAGTCGGCGCCGAGGCCATCGGGTTTCAGGGACGCGGCCCCGAGCGCCGGGTCGGCACCCCGTTCGACCTTCCCTCCGAGCCGTGTTACTCGTGCCGCGCCTGCGCCGGGATATGCCCCATAGGCACGATTCACTACGAGGAGGTCCCTGGCCGAGAAGCCGTCCGTTGGTACACGGCCTACGAGGGCGACCAGCAGCCTCTGCCGCGAGCCCGGGTCGACACGGCCACTTGTTCGGGCGCCGGATGCGCAGCCTGCCTGACCGTCTGCCCGGTCGGCTGCATCCGTCTGGTCGCTGCCCCCGAAAAAGGAGAGGCGCAGACGGTCGCTCTCGTCGATCGAGACGCCTGCGTCGGCTGCCGCTATTGCGAGAAGATCTGCCTCAAGAACGCAATGCAAATGGAGCCGGCGCAAGAGAATCCGGTGACGCGCGCCACTGTCAAGGAGAGCATCGATGGCTGAGACACTCGAAACGATGCCGGTTCACGAGGATGTGGGCCAGGCCGTTACGGTGAGGCGTCAGGTCGCCACTCACCCGGTGGCGGACCCCGCGGCGGGCGCCGACGACGTGCATGTCTGGCCGCATCTGGTGTACCGCGAGTTCCTCTGTGCCCTCGCCGTCGTGGGACTACTTCTGCTCCTGGCTCTGCTGTTCAACGCCCCGCTCGAGGACCGCGCCAACCCCTCGGCCACTCCCAATCCCGCAAAGGCGGCCTGGTACTTCCTTGGTTTGCAGGAGCTGCTCGTCTACTTCGACCCCTGGTTCGCGGGCGTTGTCCTGCCCAGTCTCATCCTGATTGGTCTGATGATGCTCCCCTATCTGGACCTCAACAGAGGCGACGGGCCCGGGCAAGTCGAGGAGCCGCGGCGGCTGGCCGTGCCCTTTTTCTCGGCCGGTCTGGCGCTCTGGTTCGGGTTGATTCTCATCGGGCAGTACTTCAGGGGCCTCTCGTGGGCCTGGTACTGGCCGTGGGAGAACTGGAATATCCCCAAGGTAACCGAGTCGTTCACCTGGAGCTTCCCTGTCTGGTTGGGCCTGCCCGTCGTGTTGCTCTACGGGGCGGCGGGGGCGTGGCTCCCGGCCCGGATTTCGCCGCGATTCCTCCGGCGTCTGGGATGGACTCGGTATCTGATCGTCAGCGTGTTTCTGACGATCGCTGCCGCCATCCCCATCAAGATCCTGCTCCGCCTCTTGCTCAATGTGAAGTACGTCTTGAAGACCCCGTGGTTCAACCTGTGAACAGTCTCATCAGCCCACGCGCCCGATCCGACAGTTTCAACTTGCAGGCGCGCCCCCACCTCCTATGACACTGCGCATCCTCTTCGGCAGCCTTGGTTTCGTGCTCCTCCTGCTCTCTGCGGCGGCCTACCGCGCGGAGTTCACGGCTTCGTGGGCGGACTACCAGAGGGCGTACAATCGCCTGCTGGCCGATCGAACGACAGACGCTTCACTCAAGGAGCAACTGCTGCGCCGCTGGCCCGTGTTCGAGCAGATCTACAATGCCGAGTTGGGGGTCGTGGATCGTTGCATCCTATGCCATCGAGGCCTGGACAACCCGGCCATGGCCGGCGCCCCCCAGCCGCACGCGCCTCATCCGGGGAACCTGCTGGAGCATCATCCCTACCAGACGTTTGGCTGCACCCTGTGCCATCAGGGACAAGGTCGCGCCACGGAGCGTGACGCCGCCTGGGGACACGTGCCGGGCTGGGACAAACCGCTCTTGACCGGCTCTTTCACCCAGGCAACCTGCACGCGCTGCCACACGGGGGAGCAGGTCCCGCAAGCGCCGATGCTCACCAAGGGCAAGCGCTTGATGCGCGATCGAGGCTGCGTGGCCTGCCATGAAATCGGCGGGATGGAGGGAGATCCCAGAATCGCCCCCGATCTCTCGGGCATCGGCAGCAAGGTGGATCGCGCGTGGCTGGCACGGTGGCTTCTGCGACCTCGCGGCGTGTTACCCACCGCCAAGATGCCGGACTTCCGCTTGCGCAAGGGCGAACGCGAGGCCCTCTCGGCCTACTTGATGACTCTGCGCGACTCGGCCGTGGATACTGCCCCGCCCGTCCCCAAGGGAAGCTACGAGGGCGGCGAAACTCTGTACAAGCGTCTCCAATGCATCGATTGTCACGTCACGAAGTTCGACCGCGAAGGCCGGCCCATCGGGGGGACCGTGGGTCCTGCGCTCGTCCAGGTCGCCACCAAGACGAATCGCCGGTGGCTTTATGCCTGGCTGCGCGAGACCCACCGCATCCAGCCCAGGACCAAGATGCCGCACTTCAAGCTGACCGACCAGCAAGCGGCCGACCTGGTCGCCTTCATCGCGGAGGAATGGACCGACGCCGCAGTAAAAGAGCCGGTTCGCGACGGTCCGGAACCGGCCCCGGGGCCCGAGCTCCGAGAGGAGATCGGCATCGGTCGCCAGTTGTTTGGCAACTATGGCTGCGCGGGCTGTCACGGGAGTGAGCAGGGCCCGTCGAAGGTTCGCATAGGCCCCGAGCTCACCTACGTAGGCGGCAAAGAGCTCCACATGATCGAGTTCGGCCGGACCAACATTCGTCATACCCGGCCCGACTACTTCTTCGCCAAAGTGAAGAATCCCCGCGGCTTCTCCAAGGGTCTCGATCTTCCCGGTCACCGCCTGCCCGACGCGGAGTTACTGCAGAAGATCTGGAAGGGGCTCACGCCGCAAGCGCTCTTCTCGGGCCGGACCACATTGCCGGAGGGGGCGCCCGACCAGACTGCGCGATGGATCCAGGCCCGCGTCCAGGCCGAGGGCTATCTCCAGGCCCCCTCGGCTCCGCCTCCCGGCGACCCCCAAGGTCTGGTCCGCTGGCTCCACGACGAGCTCGACAAGGACGGAGCATTCAATGTGCTGAAGATGCCCGACTTCGGGCTCGAGGAGGAGGACGCCCTGGCCTTGACCATCGCCTTGATGAGCTTCACCGGCGAACGACCTCCCTCCGACAGGTACCTGGCCAAGCCCGCCGCTGGCCGCCAGTTCGATACTCGGGGGCGCGTCGGCGAGTTGTTCGATCGCTACAGGTGTCTCAGCTGCCACAGCGTTGGAGACAAAGGTACCCTGCTTGCCGCCGACCTCTCGCGGGAGGGAAGCCGAGTCAATCGCGATTGGTTGTTCAACTTCCTCAAGAAGCCCTATTCGATGCGCCAGACGCTTACGATCGCCATGCCGCTCTTTGGACTTGACGATGAGGAAGCCCGAACGCTGGCCGATTACTTCTTCCTCGTCACCGCCGACGACGACATTCCTCAGCACCTCCAGCCGCCGCCGACAACCCAGGAGGCAGCTCAGGGCAAGCTCCTGTTCCGCCAGAAGGGGTGCCACGCTTGTCATCAGACCCCGGAAGGTGGAGGAACCGTCGGACCGAGCCTTTCGACGCAGGCACCGGATTATCCCGTGGACACGTGGGCCGGCGACAAGCTCCGGGAAGGTTGGGTCGCCCGATGGCTCGAGAACCCGCAGGCGCTGCTTCCAGATGCCGTCGAGCCGCGCCTGAAGCTCTCCGCATCCGAGGTCCGGCAACTGACGGCCTATGTGATGAGCCTCAAGCGGGCAGCCTTTCAACCCGTAGCGCCGAAGGGAGGAAAGCTGTGAGCCTGGCCATCGCAACGCCGCGGCGTGAAGGCAGCGCCGGACTCGGGGTCATCGTCGGGATCGTCGCTTGCTGCGCCATCGCCTTGGTCATGGAAGTCTTCCGCGCTCACCAGGAGGCCCCCGGAGGTGTTTCCTACGGATTCGAACAGATAGAACTGCGCTTGGCCGCCGCGAACGCTCTGTCTCCTGCCCAGCAGCGCGGTCGCATCCGTTACGACCGCTACTGTGCCATATGCCACGGAAGCGAGGGCCGCGGCGACGGTGGGAACGCCTTCCAGCTCGCCGATCGGCCCGCCGACTTCGGCTCCAGCGCCTTCCAGGCTCGACTCGCCAACCGCGTCGCAGTCGTCGGTGTGATTCGAGACGGAGGTCCATCCGCAGGTCGGTCCGTCCTGATGCCACCCTGGAACCTGACCTTGCGTGGCTCCGAGATCGACGACGTCGTCACTTACGTGGAGTACCTGTCAGGGAAGGCCGTCGCGCCCCACGGCACTCCTAAAGAGAAGGGCGGAAAATGAGCACGTTGCTTCGAGGCAAGCCACGAGAGTTGCGGGCGTGGACGGTTCAATTGGCGAACGCCGCTCACTAAGAAGGAGCGCTGGCGCATGGGCGTCCGTATCGAAATCCCAGATGCCCCCTACTACCGCAGGCTCATCCGCTGCATGGAGGCGTGCCCGATCGGGACGGACGCCGGCGGTTATGTGCAAGCCATCGCCGAGGGGCGGGATCGAGAGGGTTTCGAGTTGGCCGCGGCTCCGAACTCGTTCGTCTCGGTGTGCGCCCGTGTCTGTGCTCATCCCTGCGAGAGTGCCTGTCGGCGAGGATTCCTCGACGAACCGGTCGCCATCCGGGCGCTGAAACGGTTCTTGACCGAGCGCTTCGGGGTCGAGGCCCGTGGTCCGCTCCCCGTGGTGAAGGTGGCTAGCGCCACCCGTATGCCGCGCTCGGCCGACCGCATCGCGATCGTCGGCGCAGGGCCTGCCGGTATCGCGTGTGCGGCGGAGCTGGCGCGGCTCGGATATCGCTCGACACTCTTCGAAGCGACCCAATCGCTTGGCGGTATGTTGCACTCCGGCATTCCGAGCTACCGGCTCGGCAAGGACCTGCTGCGCTGGGAGATCGAGCGCAATCTTTCGCCGCTCATCGAGGTGCGCACCGGCGTGCGGTTCGGTCAGGAGATGTCGCTCTCCAACCTCTGGGACCGAGGCTATGTCGCGGCGTTTCTCTCGGTCGGCTGCGGTGTCAGCCGACGTTTGTCGATCGACGGAATCGACCTCGACGGGGTCCTGATGGCGGTGGACTTCCTGCTCAATGTCAACATGGGGTACCGCGTTGCCTTGGGACGCAGAGTGCTCGTTGTCGGTGACGGCAATGTGGCGTTCGATCCGGCGCGCAGCGCAGCCCGCGTTCAGGACCCGGAGGCCGGAAGCGGCGGTGGCGAGTCGCTGAGGGCGGCGCTGGACGCAGCGCGCACCGCGGCCCGAGAGGGTGTGCGGGAAGTGACGATGTGCTGTCTGGAGTCCTGGGAGGAGATGCCCGCCGACGCCGAGGAGATCCGCGAGACGCGCTCCGAAGGGATACGCATCTTGCCGCGCAAGGGCCCCAAGAGACTCGTGGGCCTGAACGGACATGTTGTCGGCCTCGAGACCCTCGACGTGACTCGAGTCTTCGACGAGAAAGGCGCGTTCAGCCCCCAGTTCGAGCGTGGCTCCGAGGAGTTCATCAAGGCGGACACCGTCATCCTCGCTATCGGGCAAGCGCCCAACTTCTCATTCTTGAAGCCCGAAGACGCGGTGGCCGTGACACCCCGTGGGCTCTTGCAAGTCGACAGGACGACGCTGCGCACGACCAACCCACGGGTCTGGGCGGGCGGAGACGCCGCCTTTGGGCCGCGCATGCTCATCGAAGCCGTCTCGGACGGGCGGCGCGTGGCCCGCGAGATCCATGAGAGCCTTAGCGGCCAGCCGCCGCCCCGGCTCCAGGCGATCTTCACGCCGATCCCGCGCCAGCAGTACCACACGCCTCCCGACTTCGAGCGGCTGCCCCGAAGGCCGGTTCCCTCCACGCCGTTGGAGCACCGCCTCGGCATGGCGGAGGTTGAAGTCGGCTACGGCGAGGAGGAGGCGCGGGAAGCCGCGCGTCGCTGCCTGCGCTGCCATATCAACACGGTCTTCGACTCCTCGAAGTGCATCATGTGCGGCGGGTGCGTCGATGTTTGCCCGGAGAGATGCCTGCGAATCGTGCCGCTGTCGGCGCTGCCGGCCACAGGGCCCGTCGAGGCTGTTCTCTCCACGCGCACGCACGCAAGAAGCGAAGCAGGCGCGGCCATTCTCAAGGACGAGAGGCGCTGCACCCGTTGCGCGCTCTGCATGTTTCGTTGTCCGTCGGGAGCCATCACGATGGAGCGCGTCTCCTTTCCGGACCTCGAGCCGCCCCCGCTCATCTCGATCGCACCGCCGGAATCGGAGAGTGTCGCATGACGCGGTGCGTCAGGGGGACATGCGGCAAGCCCTGCTCGCGCTCTGGTGGCATCGTGCTGCCCTCGGGCGACGCGCCCGCAGCCCCGGTCCCCGATTCGAGGACACGCCGCGAATTCCTCTCGAAGTGTGCGGGTTGGACGCTCGCAGCCACCGTGGCCGGCTACGCCAGCGCCGCCGTCGCTTACCTGGACCCGCGCGTGCTCTACGAGCCCCCCACGCAGTTCTCGATCGGCAGGCCCATCGACTTCGCTCCAGGCAGCGCGACTTTCCTGGAGGAGAAGCGGCTTTTCGTTTTCCGTGCCAGCGAAGGTCTCTACGCCGTCAGCGCTGTCTGTTCTCACCTCGGGTGCAACGTTCGCTGGACGGCAGCCAAGGAAGACTTCGAGTGTCCCTGCCACGGCAGCGTGTACGATCGCCAGGGCCGGGTCGTGTCCGGTCCCGCGCCCAGGCCGCTCGAGTGGTATGCGCTTTCCTGCAACAAGTCCGGGGTCGTGATGGTCGACACGACGAAGACGGTCGCGCCCGACTTCCGGCTGCGGGTGTGATGCCGAGATGATCGAGCTCCTTCTCCGGCTGCGCAGTCGCATCGCAGCTTCGAACATTTTCAAGTCCGTGTTCCGGCACGGCTATCCGGACACGGACATGAATCGTTCGCTGGTGGTCACCTCGAACCTGTTCCTGCACGTCTTCCCGGTGAAGGTGAAGCGCAACAGCCTGCGTTTCTGGTTCCACCTGGGGCTCGGGGCCGCCTCGCTCTTGCTGTTCGTCCTGCTTGTGGCGACAGGCGTGCTGCTGATGCTCTACTACACGCCGCAGCCGCTGCCGGCCTATCGTTCGCTCAAGGACCTCCAGTTCGCCGTCTTTGGCGGCAGGGTACTGCGGAACTTCCACAGATGGTCGGCGCACCTGATGGTCGCGACGGTGTTCCTTCACCTGTGCCGGGTGTTCCTGACGGGCTCCTACAAGAAGCCCCGCGAGTTCAATTGGGTCATCGGAGTGCTGCTGCT